>CAYYKC010000049.1:0-17249 GCA_964471605.1 uncultured Akkermansia sp.
CTTTTTCTGTCATCTGGAGGTCTCTTGAGCACCAGCAAATCTGAAACAGACCCCCGGCGAAGCCATACGCACCCCAAAGATTCGGAACATAAGCATCCGCAAAACCTGTTACTTCAGATTTTGCGTCTGCCTGAATTATAGCCTTGCCATTCCCGCGCGGGTGCGCTATAATGCCACGGCTTCAAATAACTGGCATGAAAGCAATTCTTGCACTCGAAAACGGAATTATCTTCGAAGGCACCTCATTCGGTGCCACCGGTACTGTCACCGGCGAACTCGCATTCAACACCGCCGTTGTAGGCTATCAGGAGCTCATCACCGACCCCTCCTGGAAAGGACTTTTCCTCACCTATACCTACACGCACATCGGCAGCTACGGCATCAATGAGGAAGACAACGAAAGCGATCGTCCTCAGGCTGCTGCTGTCATTGCAACAGAACTGTCCCGCTTGCACTCCAACTGGCGTGCCACCGAATCTCTGGGCGATTGGCTTGCCCGCTACGGTGTTCCCGGCATTGAGGGAGTCGACACCCGCAAGCTCACCCTCATCATCCGCGAGCAGGGTTCCCTGCGCGCCTGTCTCACCACCGAGCTGAGTGCCGAGGAAGCCATTGCCGCCGCCAAAGCCGCCCCCACGGTGGTCGGCAGCGATTTGGCAAGCACCGTTTCCGCTCCCGTCGCTTACCACTGGGATGGCGAGTCCCGCGGCTGGAAGCTCCCGAACAAATCCCGAGGCGACCTTTCCTATTACACCGAACTCCCCGCCGTCACCCGCAAGGCCGTGGTGTTGGATCTGGGTGTACAGCGCAGCGTGCTGGCCACCCTGCGACGCGACGGATTCGATGTGACCGTGGTGCCCGCCGCCACATCTGCCGCTGATATTCTGGCTCTGGGAGCCGACGGTCTCTTCATTTCCCACGGTCCCGGCGACCCCGCCGCCCTCACCGGCATTGCCGCAGAAGTGGCACAGCTCATCGGCAAGTTGCCCATCTACGCCATGGGGCTGGGACACCAGGTGCTCTCCATGGCACTGGGCTGCAAGACCGTGAAGCTTCCCTTCGGCCACCACGGCGGCAACTATGCCGTGCGTGACCTGCGCAACGATGCGGTTTCCATCACCACGCAGAATAACCTCTTTGCCGTGGATGCAGACTCCGTGACCGGTGATGCCATCATCACCCACACCAACCTGAGTGACGGCACCGTGGCCGGCGTGGCAAGCAAGAGCGCGCCCGCCGCCGGTGTGCAGTTCCTGCCCGTTCCTCCTCCCGCCGATGCCACCCGCACCTTTGCGGAGTTCATCGACATGGTTGACTCCTTCAAGAAATAACCCCGCCCCCAAGGGCTCCATCAGCACTACATCATGAACACACTCGTTATCGGCTCCCAGTGGGGCGATGAAGGCAAAGGCAAGGTCATCGACTTCCTGACCGAGACTGCCGACTTCGTTATCCGCAGCCAGGGCGGCAGCAATGCCGGCCACACCGTTATTGCCGACGGCAAGAAATACGTCCTCCATCTGGTACCCTCCGGCATCCTGTGGCCGGGCAAGGTCAACGTCATCGGCAACGGTGTCGTCATCAACCCCACCTCTCTGGTGGAGGAAATGGCCTACCTGCGTGACCTCGGCGTTTCCATCACCCCGGAGAACCTCATCATCTCCGACCGCGCCCACGTAGTACTGCCCATCCACAAGGAAATCGACGCCGCCCAGGAAGAGGCCCTCGGTGAGCACAAAATCGGCACCACCAAGCAGGGTATCGGCCCCACCTATGCCGACAAGGCCCGCCGTATCGGTATCCGCATGATTGATCTGGCCGACCCCGACCGTCTCCGCAAGGTGCTGGAAGCCCGCATCGAGACCGCCAACGATGAGCTGGCCCGCCTTGGCTGGCCGAAGGCTGACCCGCAGGTGACCCTGGATGCCGTGATGGCGGCAGCAGACGTGCTGCGTCCGCACATCACCAACACCATCCCTGCTGTCAACAAGGCCATCAAGGCCGGCAAGACCGTTCTCTTCGAGGGAGCTCAGGGCGCTATGCTCGACATCGACTTCGGCACCTATCCCTTCGTCACCAGCTCCAACACCAGCGCCGGCGGCTGCTGCACCGGCTCCGGCGTGGCTCCCACCCGCATCGACAAGATTATCGGTGTCTGCAAGGCCTACACCACCCGCGTGGGCGAAGGCCCCATGGTCACGGAGGATGCTGAGATTGCAGATTACCTGCACGGGCTGGGGCGCGAGTTCGGCGCTACCACCGGGCGTCCCCGCCGCTGCGGCTGGGCAGACGGCGTGGTGCTGCGCTACTCTGCCATGTTCAACGGCTTCGACGAAATGGCCATGACCAACCTCGATGGTCTCGACGAGTGCGACACCATCAAGATTTGCACAGGCTACCGCTGCGGCGATGAGGTGCTGGAGTATCCCCCTGCCCTCATGGACGACTGGGCCAAGTGCGAACCCGTATATGAATCCGTCCCCGGCTGGAAGCAGGATATCTCCAAGTGCACCACATGGGAAGAGCTCCCCGAGGCCTGCAAGGCGTATGTCAAGCGCTTCGGCGAGGTCATCGGCTGCCCCGTCGGCACCGTGGGCGTAGGCCCCGACCGCGAGCAGACCATCAATGTTCCCCTGTAAAGATTAACATCATCGACACTTGCAAAATTTTCAACCGCGCCTTTCCGGCGCGGTTTTCTCTTCTTAAAGCGAAGTCTCAGCCACGCGGTTTCCCGGCATCGGCAGGAGCTTACAGTCAGCGCTCTTCTCTTCAAACTGTACCCATCCCGGCTGAAAAGTTTCTCATACATCTTCAGTTCATCCACTCCTCCGTCGCAACTTTTTGCAGATGTAAGGGTCATATACATCGAATAGGCTTGATTCCTGCGTTATTTGTGAGATAATATCCTTGGCATCATCTCTACTTATGGCCGACGATTCTGAGTTTTACAAAGAGCCGAACCGCAAGGAATGGACAGGATTCTGGACGCTCGTGGCGGTTCAGGCGCAGAATGCTTTTAATGAAAAGGCGGTGCAGTTTTTGCTGATTCCGCTGGGTGTGTGGTTGTGGGGCGCGGACGGCAGCACACTGGAGTACATGCTGGGTGCCATTTTCGTGTTGCCGTACATCCTGTTTGCACCGCTGGTGGGCTGGCTGGCCGACTGCTTCTGCAAGACTCGCATCATCCAGGTGATGAGCTTTGCACAGATTATCGTGATGAGCTGCATGCTCTTCTGCTTCTACCAGCACGACATGCGCGCCGCCATCATCTGGTTTGCCATCTTCGCCACACAAGCCACCATTCTGTCTCCCGCGAAAAAAGGTATCGTGAAAGACCTGTTGGGCTCGCGCTACATCGGCTTCGGCTCCACCATCATCGAGACCAGCATGGTCTTTGTGCTGCTGGCGGCGCAGATTGGCGTATTCTTCTGGTTCAGTCACCTGCTGGAGGGATATTCCGCTCAGCCGGATGGCGTGGAGGAAGCCGGCTGGAATGCCGTCATCCTGCCCACCTGGGTCTTTCTCATCCTGGCCGGCTGTGTGACTGCTGCCTCATTCCTGGTGCCGCGCTACCACTCCAAACCCACGCGCAAGTTCAGTTGGAGCCTGTTCTACGAGCATTTCGGCCAGATTAAATACCTGTGGAAAGACCGCGAGCTGCGGCTCAGCGAAATCGGACTCTCCTATTTCTGGTGTCTCGCCGGTTCCCTGTTCCTGATTCTGATTCAGATTGCCAAGGATTTACAGATTGCCGACCCAACGGTGGACTTCAGTATGCAGAGCGGTATCCTGATGGCCTGGCTGGGCGGCGGCGTCATCACCGGCGGTGTCATTGCCTCCCTGCTCTGCCGCGGCAAGAACGAGCTGGGCCTCATCCCGCTGGGAGCACTGGGTATCACCCTCTGCACCCTGCTGCTGACCATTTTCGATGTCAACACCTATGTGAGTAACGCCCTGCTGGCACTCACCGGTGCCTTCGGTGCCATCTTCATGGCTCCGCTCAACACCTACCTGCAGGATAACTGCGACCCCGCCAACCGCGGCAGCATCATCGCCGCCGGCAACCTCATCGACAACCTCATGGGGCTCGTGGCCGTGGTCTTCATCTGGCTTATGCACCAGTATGGAGCCACCCCACAGGCGCAGTTCTTTGTCCTGTTCCTGATGAGCGGCTTCATCCTCATCTCCACCCTGCGTCTCATTCCGCAGGAGCTCATCCGCATGCTCGGCATCTGGGTACTGCGTCTCATCTACCGCCCGCGTTATGTGAACATTGAGCGCATCCCGGAGCGCGGAGGTGCCCTGCTCGTCGTCAACCACGTCACCTTTGCGGATGCCCTCTTCCTCACCATGGTCTGCCCGCGCCCCGTGCGCTTCATCGTGGCAGAAGAGTTCATGAGTATGCGCATGCTCAGCTGGGTGCTGGAAATCTTCAACTCCCTTCCCATCTCCTCCAAGAACCCGAGGGAGGCCATTCTGAGCGCAGCGCAGGCCATCGAGAAAGGCGACCTCATCTGCATCTTCCCGGAGGGCCAGCTCACCCGCAGCGGCTGCCTCACCCCCATCCGCCGGGGCATGGAAATGATCGCCCGCCGCGCCCACGCCACCATCATACCCGTTTACATGGATGGTCTGTGGGGCAGTATCTTCTCCTACCACCGCAACCGTTTCTTCACCAAGCTGCCGCGCATGATGCCGTATCCTTTCACCGTCTCCGTGGGTGAGCCCATGGTGGCTGAAACCTTCAACAGTCGCGCCGTTCTCCGTGCCTTCCGAGACCTCTCGGCGAAGAGTCTGGAAACCGCTGACAGCGCAGGCCGCGAGCTCCTCCTGCGCACCTTGGAGCAAATCGGCACCCACCCGCTGGTCTACTACCCCGGCGGCGAGCTCACCGGCATCCAGATCGCCGCTGCCGTCATCAGCCGCCAACCCGCAGCAGAGCATCAGGGAATCGCCCGCAAGTGGCTGGAACTGCTTATCGAAGGAGCCAACGACCTGCTGGCCCTGCACCGCTATTGGATGAACGCCTGCCAGGTGCGCCGCGTGAACGCCCTCAAGGAGCGTCGCCACCGTCTCCTCACCACCGTCGGCAACGGCGAACCGCAGGAGCTCGTGTTGGGAGTCCTCTGGCCCATTATCACCCACACTCCCGTCCAGCTCATTGATGCTCCGCAGGAAACGCTCCCCACCAACATCTCCCAGATTGTGGGCGGCAAAGCCATGCGCCGCATCCTGCTCACCACCATCCCGCCGCGCCAGATTCCCTTCTACGACTTCAGCGGCAGCCCTGCCATCTCCACCCCGAACATGCGCTGGCGCCCCTGCCTCGCCACCCCCGGCGGCACCATCATCTCCATGAGCATGTGCCACAGCGTCTTCAAGATGCGTGACGGCACCATCCAGCTCGGCGCCCGCCCGCGCACCCGCGGCCTCCTGCTGCCCGGCTACCGCGTCCAGTCCGAACCCGGCGGTGCCAACGCCATTGTCGAAGGGCCTTCCCTCGCCGCCCCCTACAAACTCCCGGACAACATCTATCTGGACGAAAGCGGCTTCCTGGCCGAACTCGCCTGAAAAAACAACCTCCTTCCCCCAGCCCGCCCACTCGGCGGGCTTTTTTTCTCAGAAAAAAGAATTTTGTCGAGCAGTATAAAAATCTAAAAGAGAAAAGTAAAGCTAAAGAAACAAGTTATCACGCAGCTGAGCGGCAGCTCATGACACAAGGAGGCGTTTTCTTGCTTGCAACGCGTAGAGAATCCGCTAGAATAGGCGCGTTATACTATTTCCCGCGCGAGCGGGGTTCACCATTTTCCTCACTAAAAGAACTATGAGCGTACTTGAACTGATTCGCAAAAACTCAATCATCGTGCTTGTTGCCGTGTTTGGCGTGGGCGTGGGTCTCATCATGATGGACTATGCCGACAAGGGGAGCTTGATTGGCGGCAATTCCTATGTCAAGGTCAACGGTACGGGCTATTCCTATCAGGAGATTTTCAATCTGGGTGAGAATGGCAAGGAGTATATCCAGCAGTTGGTTCAGGCCTCCAACGGCAAGCTGGTCGACCGCTTCGATGCCGATGATAATGACAGCCTGAGCGATGACGAAAGAGCTGCGCTGCAGGCATACGCCCAGCAGCACCCGGAGTACGACAACTTTGCGGCGGTGGCCCAGGACACGCTGCGGATGTGGTGCTACGGCGGCAGCGAGAACGCGGAAACGAACATCGCCATCAACCGCGCGGTACTGCAGCACGAGGCCAAGGCGCTGGGCATCGCCCCCTCCAAGGAGCAAATTGATGCCTACATTCAGGCCATTCCCGCTTTCCGCAAGGCAGACGGCCACTTCGACACCGATTTGTACAACCGCATGGTCGGCACCTACAAGGGCGTGACCAACAACAGTCAGGAGAAGGCTTTCCGCTCCCTCATCAGCGACATGATGGTCTGGGAGGCACTCACGGCCATGCTGACGGATGACCTGCGCTACAACAGCAAGGCAACCGGCAACCTCATTGATGCTCTGACGCAGAAAATCAACGGTAAGACCGCCTGGCTGCCCGCCTCCGCCGTTTCTGCTCCCGCAGAACCCTCCGAGGAGGAAATCAAGGCCTACTGGGATGGCCACAAGGATCATTACAAGAGCACGGAGCGCCGTATTGTCTCCCTCTACACGCTGACACCGGACAAGGAATCCTCCATCGAGGCGCTCATGGCGACGGCTGACATCATCATGCAGGATTTGTCCCTTGCCAATGGTAAGGGTTTTGACAAGCTGCTGGCCGCAGCCGCTGAGAATCCGGAGAACGAGGCATTCAGCTATCAGCTGGAGAACGGCAGTTCCCACGTCACCTTCCCGCTCTGCACGCAGGCAGAGACTCCCGCTGAACTCAAGGCCGAGGTGAACCACAATGGCCAGCGCGTCTCGCTGGCGCAGATTGCATTCACAGAGGTGGACTCCGCACCGGCTCCCGCAGAGTACGAGGCCGCTGCCAAGGTCGGCAATGCGGACAACCTGGCGGGCATCACTCAGGTGCGCGGCTACTTCACTGCCGACAACGGCAAGCTGGTGTTCCTGCGCGTGGAAGCCATTGAGACTCCGCAGGTACTGCCTTTCGAGGCCGCCCGCGAGAGCGCCAAGGCTGATTTGATGAAAGAGCGTGCCGACAACGCCCTCGACATCGCCGCCCGCAAGCTGTACGAAGAAATGGAAGCCGCCACGGCAGAAAGCGTGGATGCTGCCTTTGCCAAGGCAACCGCCGCCGGTGCCACGGTGGAGGATTTCGGCCCCGTGGGTATCGGGCTGATGGCAGACCCCGCCAAGCTGCCCTCTCACATGGATACGCAGGCGCTGCTGAGCGTGCCCAGCGGCAAGCTGGCTCCCATCATCGTCACCCCGGAGGGTGCCCGCATCAGCGCCGTGACAGGCCGCACCTGTGAGGACTCTCAGGAGTACACCGCCATGAAGGCATTCAGCATGATTCCGCAGCAGAACGCCCAGCTGAAGGGCATGCTGCTGGTTGACTGGCTGAGCAACGCCTACCGCCGCTTCGAGGTGACCCTGCCGCAGCAGAACGAACAGTAAACCGACCCTTTCATTTTCCGGCACACGCCGTTTTCTGCATGCACAGCCACCGATTCCCCGGAGCTGTGCATGTCTCATTCCAGACAGAACACCCCCATCCATTATGTCCCTCCCCTCCCAGACCAAATTCATCGTGGGCAATGAGGCCTGCGAACGTTTCAGCTTCTACGGCATGCGCAGCATCCTCGTGCTGTACATGACGGGCATGCTCGCCATGAGCGAAAGCGCCGCCGTGGAGGTGGCGCACCTGTTCCTGGCCGGCATCTACATACTGCCCCTGCTGGGAGCCTGGATTGCGGACCGATTCCTGGGGCGCTATCGCACCATCCTCTATATCTCACTCTTCTACTGCCTCGGTCACGGCGTGCTGGCCACAGCAGATTTGACGGAGAGCATCGAGATGCGCCGCTACATCCTCTTCCTGGGCCTCTTCATCATCGCACTGGGTGCGGGCGGCATCAAGCCCTGCGTCTCCGCCTTCGTGGGTGACCAGGTGGATGCCAGAAAAGAGCCTGCCGTCATGACTCGCGTGTATGCAGCCTTCTACTGGTCCATCAACCTGGGCTCCTTCTTCTCTTTTCTGGTGATACCGTGGGTGCGCCAGACCTGGGGATACAGCTGGGCCTTCGGCATACCGGGCATCTTCATGGGGCTGGCCACGCTCATCTTCTGGCTGGGCCGCAAGCAGTACAAACACATCCCCCCCACCCAGCCCACCTTCCTGCCCGCCCTGCTCTGCCGCATTTTCCGAGGCGCGCCGACGGCCTGTGAACGCTTCGGCGGCGCTGCCGTGACTGCCGCCACCAACACCGCGCTGGGCATCGCCGGGTTCATCGTGATAGCCCCCATCATCATCCTGCTGGGGTACTGGGCCAAGAACGGAGGCGAACAGCTGGTCAGCCTCAGCGGCGGCAGCAACACCGCCGCCTCGCTCTGCGGACTGGCAGCCCTCCTGCTGTATGTGGCGGCCATCCTGGCAGCCGTGCTGAAACTGGCAGAAACTTTCAACGCCCGCGGCTTCATGGGCGTGCTGGGCACGCGTCTGTACCGCGGTAGTGCGCTGACCGCTGCCCGCTACAGCGAGAAAGACCGCCGCGCCACCCGCAACCTGCTGCGTGTGCTGGTCGTCTTTGCCATGATTATCCCCTTCTGGAGCCTGTTTGACCAAACCATGTCCAGCTGGGTTATCCAGGGCAAGGAGATGACGCCCGTGTATTTCTCCGCCATCAACTTCCGCTTCGGCGCAGAGGAAATCCAGAGTTTCAACCCGCTGCTGGTAATGATATTCGTGCCGCTCATCACCCTGTGCGTCTACCCTTACATCGGTAAGTGGAGCACCCCGCTCAAGCGCATGGGCATCGGCATCGTGCTGGCGGGCATTTCCTACGGCAGCGTGGCATGGCTGCAAGCACGTCTGGATTCCGGCGAGTCACTCAGCATCCTCTGGCAGTGCATCCCCTACTTTCTCATCACCATCTCTGAGATTCTGGTGAGCACCACCGGGCTGGAGTACGCCTACACCGCCGCCGGTAAGAGCCTCAAGAGCATCGTCTCCAGCTTCTGGTTCCTCACCAGCACCCTGGGCAACTTCCTGGTCATCTACATGACCGGACTCGTCTCCGACCCCGCCGCCACCTCCACCTTCCTCATCTACGGTGCACTCTCCGTCATCATCGGCATCCTCTTCATCATCGTCACCACCCGCCCCGGCTTCAAGGCCGAACCGGAAGATGAATGACACTAAAGCATTGACGATTGACGATTGACAAATGAACTACAGTAGAATTATCAATGGTCAATTCCGAGGTTGTTTCTTTTCTTCGCGGGCGGCGAGGGAGAGCTGGACGGCGTTAGCGATATTGTGACAAAAGACGTAGATGAGCGGGCCAAGGTAGGCCATGGGGGCGGCATAGCTCTGGGTGGCCATGTAGAGGGAGAGGATGGTGTTCTTCTGACCTAGTGCCTGTGAACATTCGCGCTTCAGGTTGGGTGCGCCGAGACGGTAGCCGAAGAAGAAACAGAATGCGCAGAGGATGGCTGCGGCCAGCATAATGGGCAGCATGTCCGGGAATGAGGTATGAGCACGGTGCAGACGCTCCACTCCCGCCGCAGCTACAACCACCAGATTGAACACCCAGATTCCCAGCGAGACATCGCGTAGTTTAGCCGACCATGCGCGGCAAGGCGGATACAACCACCGCAGCAACACGGCTATGATGGCGGGAGCCACCAACACGGTGGCAATCTGGGAGGCTGAGAGAAGCGCCAGCTCGCCGTAGCTGACATCAGCCGCCTGCACCACCAGAGGCAGCAGGAGCGGCATGAGAACGGAGAACACGGCCTGACTGAGCACCATGGCGGTAGTGCTGAACTCCACATCACCCTTCAGCAGACTCACGATGATAGGGCTGGCCGAGGCAATGGGAGTAGCCGCACAGAAGAAAAGGGCTTCTGCCAACACCGGATAACCCGCCAGATGCACGACATACCAGCTGACCATCGCGATAGCGTAGATGGAGAAAAGCACGGAGATGTGCTTGCGGCGGGGTCTGAGCCGCGAAGTATCCATCCCGACAAAAGTAATGGAGAGCATGATGGCGATACCCACCGGAAGAATGGGTGTGAGGAAACCCAGTTCCTCGTGAAAGACGGAACCCACGAGGAAGCCCAGAATCATGCAGATGCTGCGCAGCTGCTGCTTCATGCCTCTGCCTTTTTCTCTTTTTCCGCCTGCCGTTTATCCGCCAGCGCCAGCGTTGCATCCGCTTTCGGCTTGGGATAGGAAATGCGGTTGTGGTGCATGGTACGAATGGTGTTGAAGAAAGTCTCTTTCATCACCGCAATATCACCCAGCGTCAGCTGACAGTCCTGCAAATGACCATCCAGAATACGCCCGCGGAAAATACCGTCAATCATGGAACGGATATCCTCCTCCGTGGGATGCTGGAGCGAGCGGGTGGCGCTTTCCACCGCATCCGCCATGCTCACGATACCGGATTCGCGGGTCTGGGGAATCGGCCCCTTGTAGGTGAACACGGACATGTCCACCTCCTCCGGGCAGGTATCGATGAGGCCCTCTTCAAACTTCTGCAGCTCCTGCTGGTATAGATCCTGCGCCTTGCGGTAGAAGAAGTAGGCCGTCGACACACCGTGGTGTTCCCGAATCACATTGACAATACGGATATTCAGGCCGTATTTCTCTGCCAGCTCCACGCCGTCTGTCACGTGGCCGGTGATGATGCGGGCGCTGGCCTCCGGAGTCAGCTCCGCATGCGGAGTGGCATTCTGATCCACTATATTTTCTGCAAAATACTGCGGATTTTCGATTTTACCAATATCGTGATACAGTCCGCAGACCCCTGCGCGGGTAACATCCGCCCCAATGGCTTCAGCGGCCGCCTCTGCCAGCCGTTGCACCACAAGACTGTGGTGAAAAGTACCGGGTGCAGCAATCTGAAGCTTTTTCAGCAGGGGATGATTCATATCCGCCCATTCCAGCCAGGTAATCGGCGTGGATATGTTAAAAACGCGCTCCAGCGCCGGAATCACACCGCCGATGAATGCCGCCAGCACAAAGTTCACCGCCACAGTCACCCCAACCTCCCCCGCAAAGGCAGAGAATCGGAATCCGTTGCGGAAGCTGCTCAGCTGCATTTCCTTCTCCAGAGAAGAGTCCTGAAGCCCCACCAATCCAAACACCGTCAACAGCACGACAGCTGCCACCACGAACCCGGTCTGGAGAATGCGCTCGCGCTTGTGCGCGCGCCCGCTCATTCGTGCCGCCACGACACCTACCAACAGACACACGGCTCCATAATTGAACAGAACCGCCGTCGGCGTTTCTTCCGGGAACACCGCATAGCCAAACAAGGTGCAGCACAGTGCCGCATATATCCCCAGACGCCGACCGATCATCACGGCCACCACCGTGGGCGCCAGCAGATAGGGCATCCACAACAGCGCCTGGCCTGCCGTGTTATACCCCGGCACCTTGCCGCAAAGCCCGTTGACGGCAATGGTAAAGAAAAGTTGCAGAATGATGACCACCGTCAGCAGCAACGTCCTGCGAAAATTGAGCTGAGCAGGCAGGCGAAACGCAAATCCCAACACCAGCACCGCAACGGCAGCTATCAGCAACCGAATCTGCCGATAGAGCCCATCCATGACATCCGATGACATCCAGAAAGCCATGACGCCGATGATAAGGAGGCCGAAAATCACCACGGCAAGCTCTGCGGCGTACCCGGAACTAACACCACGGGTTCCCCCATCACTCTCAGACCGGCGAAAAAGAGAAAAGAAGTTGAACATAATTACTCAACGCATGATATGAATAAGTTACCGGAGGGATATCCTCCTGCACGAAAACAGCTACTGATCAGCAGAAAGCCGACACCCTGAAACATTTTGAAGAGTCTGCTCCTCGGGTCATGCTAGCAGATATACCGCCCGTTAGCAAGGCAAAAGTTTCCGCACACCACGGCGTGGTTCGCCAAGGAGAAAAACAGCACATCCGTTTCCCCCATCCTGCTGAAACCATACGCATGGTCGGGAATTGTGACATTAGAGAAGTCGTCCGGCGGTGTACTCTTGACATTCACGGAGAAATAAGGCAGAATACGTCTGATACTAGGCAGTATTGCAACAAACGATGAAAAAGCAACTGATTTATACCACGGCCTTGATTTCCTCAGCACTTCTTCTCACGTCCTGCTTTGAGAAAGAAGAAAAGCCCGTTGAGCCCGTCAAGGTTCAGGAACCGGCCAAGCCTGCTCTCCCGGCACAGCCTACGAATGAGGAAATCAGCAGACTCATCCTGGAGCAGCTGCCCGTCTGCGAACGTGCCACCTCCGGTGAGCTCAGTTGCGATGCTCCCGGCAAAAATGATGACGGGAGTCTCAACATCACGGCTCACCTCAGCATGATTGTCAAGGAAAACCTCTATACCAAAGAAGCTGCACCGGAGGAATTCAACAAGGAGCGCCAAGCGGTCAATGAATCCGCGAACAACGCCATGAAGCCCGAATCCGCCTACCTGATGCAGATTGGTGCAACCACGGATTTCATCACCGAGGAAGACCGCCACGCCAAGGCACTGCCGGCTGACTTGCAGACGCTGCTCAACGAGCTCAAGGAGCTGGCAGACGGATCCGTGTACCGCAAGACGGTCGAGGCCGGCAAAGATGTGACCGTTACCATCAATTTCCATGCCACCTACAAGGATGAAGCATGGTCCTACGACAATATCGTACTGGACAATGCCAACCTGCTGGCACTGGATGCCCTCACCCCGGAATCGGCGCTGAATCCCGAGACCGACAACATCCTGACCCCGGAGTTTGAAGGCATCCGCAAGCAAGTAATCAAGGAGAAGACCGAGGCCTTCAACAACGCAGCCCGCCCCTACATCCTGAGCCGAGAAGAAGCAGCCAGAGCCACATTCACCCAGAAACAGGCACAGAAAGAAGAAGAGGCTCGCAAGGCACAAGAGGCAGAAGCTGCCGCCAAAGCTGAGCGCGAACAGCACAATAACCTGTGCACCAATCTGCTGGCCGAGGGGCAGGAGTTTGCCGGTGAATGGTCCAGAAATGACCGTTTCGGCGAGCTGACGCTGGTTATCAATCAATCCAAACTGGTAACGGATGAAGCCATCCAGTTCATGGGAGCCATTTACGACACCAAGTTGCCGGAAGCAAGTCTGGACATTGAGGGGCGCTGCGAACTCACACCTACGGAACAGGGTTCTGCCGTCAAAGTTATCATTTACGATGGTCAGTATGACCCGGATCAGCCCACGGCCGAGGTGTATGATGCCAAGGACGGTCAGCTGCTTCTCTTCCTGAGTGCGGACGGCAAACTCACCGGCACTATGGGCTGTGCAGCCTGGGGTGCCGACTCCGACAAGGCGTTCCGCATTAACCTTGCTCCCAAAGCCAAGCAGTAATGTACGAGCAATACTCCCACCTGTACGACCGACTGCCGCTGGGAGCGACAGGCATTGTGATGGGGTGCGTCCTCATCCTGTTGCATCTGGTTGCCATCAAGTGGCCGGAGTGGACAAAAGCCACGCTGAATCGCACCCACCTGCGCCCGCAGTGGGGGGCGCTGCTCATGTGCATCGACTTTGTTTGGATTGTGCTCCTGCTCCTCCGTGCTGACTGGAACCCGCTGTGCATGCCGCTGTTCACCTTTGAGGCATTCCGTCCTTACCTCCTGTTTGCGGCACCTGTGGTCTGCTTCGTCATGTGCACCAAATCCACGGAGCATCTGTTTGCGCGGGCTCTGGGGCTCTTTCTGCTCCTGATGGCAATTGTACCGCTCAGCGCCGCCTTCCTGAAAGACCCCGTCACCCGTCTGCTGATTCCCATCTGGTGGTATCCGGTGCTCACCGTTGCCATGTTCTGGATAGTCAAGCCTTACCTGCTGCGTGATTGGGCAGCATGGCTGACGAAGCACCCCCGGATTTACAGCATCGGTGCCTGGAGCGGGCTGATATACGGTGCGGCTGTTCTGGTCTGCGCCATTCTGTTCTGGTAAAGCCTTTCCCGAAAGTTATGTTGACAGGCAACCATTGTGATACTCTCTACACGGCCGAATACGTCGTCACCCAGAATGACAACCGGGATATCATCCGCAAAGGCGCGGTAGCCGTCTCCGGCGACAGCATCCTGTGCGTCGGCCACAGCGATATCCTCACCGCCCTGTATCCGGAGGCCCGCCGGGTAGACCTTGGGGAAGCCGTCATCCTGCCCGGACTCATCAACGGACACACCCACGTCCCCATGAGCCTGCTGCGCGGTTTTTCCGACGACAAGGCGCTGATGGACTGGCTGACGCAGGACATCTTCCCGCAGGAAGCAAAACTGACCCCGGAACTGGTGGAGCTGGGTGCCATGTTCAGCATGGCAGAAATGCTGCGCACCGGCACCACGGCATTCTACGACATGTACATGATGGAACGCAGTGTGTTCCGCGCCGCCGACAAAATGGGGATGCGCGCCGTCATCGGTGAAAGCGTCACGCAATACTTCCCCTCCCTGAGCTGTCGGGACGCAGAGGCTTACTTTGAGCTGGTGCGGGAGCAGTCATTCGAATGGATGAATCACCCGCGCATCCGTCAGGCCGTTGTACCGCACGCACCGTATACGACTACGCCGGAGCTGCTGCAGAAGTGCTACGCACTGGCAGAGGAAACGGGCGCCCTCTTCGGCATGCACCTGGCAGAAACCCGTGGAGAAACCGATACCTGTCTGCAACAATTCGGCAAGCGCCCCATTGACTATTGCCACAGCCTGGGGCTGCTCTCCCCCATCTCCACCTTCTTCCACGTGGTCGAGGCCAATGAAGAAGAAATCGCCCTGCTCGCCTCCACAGGAAGTGCTGTTGTCCACAACCCTGCATCCAATATGAAACTGGCCAGCGGAGCCGCCCGAATCGATGACATGCGCCGGGCGGGAGTCTGCGTGGGGCTCGGCACAGACGGTCCGGCCTCCAACAATGCCCAGAACATGGTGCGCGAAATGTATGTCGCAAGTCTCCTGCAGAAGGTGCATCACCTGTCCCCCACCGCCTGCCCCGCACAGGCAGCGCTGGACATGGCCACACGCGGCGGGTCTGCCGCCCTGCATGACCCCTACATCGGCACGCTCGAACCCGGCATGCGGGCAGACTTCATCGCCCTTTCTCTGGAGTCGCCCAACATGCAGCCGGTTCACAACGTCGTCTCCAACATCGTCTATGCCGCCACCGGGGCAGAAACCATTCTGACGGTAGTGAACGGACGGGAACTGTACCGCGACGGTAAGTTCCTCACCTGCGATTATGAAGCCCTGCGGGATGAAATTCAGCAAGCCGCCACATGGGTCAAGAACTCCTGAATCAACCGCTCTCCGGGCTGCCGTTTGCCGCCATTGATTTTGAATCTGCCGGTTCCGCCCCGGGGGAGACAGATTCCCCTGTGCAGGTGGGCATTGTCAGGATAGAAAAGCTCTTCAGCGATACGCCGAGGCTGTTCGATTCCTATATCGCCTGCGACCGCCCGGTGAGGTGGAGCGCCGCGAGAGTTCACGGCATCACCTCCGACATGCTGACGGGGGCCCCCGCCTTCACCGAGCTCTGGCCGCAGTTGCGGGAGCTGTTGAGCGGCTGTGTTGTGGTCGGCCACAACCCCTCCACCGAAATGCGCTTCCTGCGGGCCTTCCCCGGGCACGGATTCGGTCCGTGGCTGGATACGCTGGCGCTTTCCCGGCAGGCCATTCCCACGCTCACGGACCATTCCCTGAGCAATGTGTGCCGGGCTCTGCGCATCACGGCAGAAGTCGAACAATGGGTACCGGGCCGCCGCTGGCACGATGCGCTTTTCGATGCTGCAGGCTCGCTGGCCGCGCTTCGCGCGATTGTGCTGGGGCTCGACATGGCGCAGGCAAGCCTCAGCCAGATTCCCTTTGCCGTAACCACCAACTGACGCACGCACCATGTCCCGGCCACTTCTCCGAGTATGCCATCTCAGCGTTGAGTTTCACACTCGCGCCGGGGTGAATTATGCCGTCAACGATGTCAGCTTTGACCTCTGCGCAGGGGAGACCATGGGAATCGTAGGCGAGTCCGGCTCCGGCAAATCCGTCACCTGCTCCACGCTCATGGGGCTGCTGCCCAGCCCGCCTGCCGTTATCGCCGGGGAATCCCGAGCCTACTTCAATGGCATTGACCTGTTGCATGCAACGGAGCAGCAGCACAACAAGCTCCGAGGGCGCAGCATCTCCATGATTTTCCAGGACCCCATGACCAGCCTGAACCCCTGCATGACCATAGGCAATCAGGTGGCAGAACCTCTCATCATCCACCATGGAATGAGCAGAAAAGAAGCCCTGCAACGGGCCGTGGAGGAACTGGCGCTCACCGGCATCCCGGAACCGGAAAAACGCGCCCAATCATATCCGCATGAGTTTTCCGGTGGCATGCGGCAACGCGTGATGATTGCCATGGCTCTCATCACCCGCCCGGAGATTCTCATCGCGGACGAACCCACAACCGCACTGGACGTCACGGTGCAGAAACAGGTGCTCGACCTGCTGCGCAAGAGGCAGGAAGAACTCGGCACGGCCATCATTCTCATCACTCATGATTTGGGGGTCGTCCGTCAATACGCGCATCGCATTCAGGTGATGTATGCGGGCAGCATTGTGGAAAGCGCCCCGACGGAGGAATTGCTGAGCCACCCGAAGCACGCCTATACCCGCGCGCTCATGGCCTCCATCCCCTCCTCTCAACTCCGGGGCACACGGCTGCAAACAATCCCGGGGCTTCCGCCCACGCTCCGAACTCCCCTCAAGGGCTGTTCCTTCCGAGAGCGCAATATCATCGGAAAGCCGGAGCTCTGCCTCACGGACACGCTGCCGGAGCTTATCGAATTGACGCCGGGACATTTTGTCCGGAACTGTCCCGGATGTCTGGCGTAAAAAACATGCACGCTGTTGCTCAGGATGAACACAGCGTGCAAGCAGAACCGGCTGAGACATGAACGATAATTAACCCACCGACTCCAATGCTGCACTATACAGCATTTTTAATGCTGTCGTCAAGCGCAATTCCCGCAAACGGAGAGCTTTCTGCGGGTACGCATTGCCTCAAAAAAAATCGAACCCAACGAGGAAACGCCGTTTCGCCTGCG
>CAYYKC010000050.1:0-17118 GCA_964471605.1 uncultured Akkermansia sp.
TGTAGCGGGAATCGACGCCGTTTTTGAGGAGGCGGCGGTGGAAGCAGGAGATATCCCGCGCGGTGAAGCAGCAGTCCGTGTTGATGGAGAAGAGCATGAAGCGGATACCATGCCCGGCAAAGAGCTTGAATGCTTTATCCACGCTGCCCAGACCGGAGAAAGCGGCCAGGTCGTAGCCCGCCCAGAGGTTGATGATGCGGATGTAGGCATTGGCATCGTAGCGCTTGGCAAACTTGGTGCCCTGGTGCAGCATGTAGCTTTCCGTGTTGCGCTGGGGGGTGTACCAGGTGAGCATGCCCTTGCGGTCGGAGATGCCCTTGCGGGCGCGCTTCTCCAGCCCCCGCTGGTTCACAAAGAGCTTGTGGCTGATGATGCGGGCCAGGGCCAGGCCGCGGCGGGGCGGGTCGCTGAGCGGGTAGCGCCCCTCGCGGTAGGCGGGGTCGAGCTCAATGGCCATAATCTGCTCAAAGGCATCCAGCTTGTGCTCGATGGCGGGCTTGTAGCCGGCACCGATGATGATGATATTCTTGATGCGGGAGGGGAAGAATGTGGCCAGGGAGAGCGAGAGCATGCCGCCCAGGCTGGGGCCTACCACGGTGAAGCGGTCGATGCCGAAGTAATCGAGCACCTGAATCTGGGCGCGGGCCTGGTCATTGGCATTCACCAGGGGGAAGCGGCTGCCCCAGGGTTCGCCATCCGGTGCGATGGAGCAGGGGCCGCTGCTGCCGTAGCAGCTGCCCAGGTAGTTGATGCAGATGATGAAGTACTTATCGGTGTCCAGCGGTTTGCCGGAGCCGATCATGCGATCCCACCATCCCTCGTAGTTCTCCGGTTGCCAGAAATCACCGGCCTCGGGCAGGGAGTCGTTGTACCCGTGGGCATGGTGGCTGCCGGTGAGTGCGTGGAAGAGCAGGATGGCGTTGCTCTTCTCGGCATTCAGGGTGCCGTAGGTTTCATAGGCAAGCTCGATGCCGGGCAGGGTCTCACCGTTGTCGAAGGTGAAATCGCCGATGGGGAGGATGTGGGTGCGGATGGTCTGGCTCATGGTGCTGGAACACGAAAAAAGACCGGGCTGTGCAGACTCCGGTCTTCTCTCTGTCAATAATCCCCGACGAAAAGCTGGGGATGGGGTAAAATTACTTCACGCCCTTCTTGCTGAGGCGCGTGCCGGCCGTCGTGCCCTGACGAGCCTTGAACTTGGGGTTGCTCTTGCAGATCACGTAGAGCGTGCCCTTGCGCTTCACGATCTGGCAATCAGCGTGACGGCGCTTCATGGATGCGAGTGAGGAAAGAACTTTCATGATGATTTGGTGATATGGTTATGTTAGTTTTGGAGAAGCTTATGCGTCGGGACGCAGATTATAGCGATAACTTGTCGTTTGTAAAGACAAATTTGCGCATAATCGGAAATTTTGTGCATCAGAACGGGCGGAGCTTGCCGTAAAATCCGTTGTGGAGGGCGCGGAAGAGGTTGTAAATGCGCGGGATGCTCAGCTCGTTGCTCTTCAGCATGGCGTTGAGCGAAAGGATGATGTAGAACCCGCAGGCCACGAGGCGGCGTGGGTAGTTGTACGGGGCCCGTAGGCGCTGCAGCCAGGCCCAGTTGCGGCTCTTGTAATACTGGCGGGAGATGTGCAGTCCCGGTTCGTAGAAGAAAGAACGGTGCGCAATGCGGTAGTGGATGAGCGGTATGCCGGCGGAGGGATGCTCCAGCTCGGAATTCAGCACCGTGATGAACTTGAAGCCGGCCTCTCGCACTTTCCAGGGGTATTCTTCATCTTCGCCCCGGATGAAAAGAGCCTCGGTGGGCAGACCGGCTTTCAGCCAGGCGTCGCGGGGGTAGAGGGCGCCCAGCCAGCCACCGCGGCTGGGGATGATGTTGCCTGCCGGTAAATCGGCACGGCACAGGGCGTTTTTCCAGCGGTCCGGAGCGCTGCCGGAGATGGTGAGCGGCCAGCTGAGCTCGTCCCCCTTGGCAGGGTCGATGACGGCGCTCATGCGCACGGTCCGGGCATCTGCATCGATAGCCAGCAGGTTTTCCAGGGTGCGGGGGCGGGGCCAGGAGTCGTCATCCAGCACCCAGGTGAAATCTGCTTTGAGGGTGCCGAAGGCGTATTCGAGACCACGGGCGCAGCCGCCGGCGTTGCCCAGGTTGGTTTCCATCTGCAATAGGTGCAGGGTGCCGGCAGGGAGGTTTTCGTCTGCAAATGCCTGCGCATCGGGCAGGGTGGGGTCATCTGCGCTGCCGTTGTTGATGATGACGATGTGCTGCGGTCGGGCGGTCTGCTGCGCCAGACGACTCAGACACGTGAGCGTACGCTCGCGGCTGTTGAAGTGTGTGAATATGGCGCAGATGACAGGCACGCCGCGTATTATGCCACGCAAATGGACTGCTGGCAAGGCAAAAGCTGTCATGCAATGCTTAGCGAACACGTTTTTCTTTTAATTGCGCTACTTTGGGCTTGCAGCGGGGTGGGCACTGTGCTATGGTCAGGCTTACCATGGAAGCTGATTCTCCTCACCTAAGAGGTTCATTGATTGTATTTGAAGGCATTGACGGCACGGGCAAGTCAACGCAGGTGGAATTGCTGGCCCGTTATCTGCGCTCCCGCGGCATTGAAGTGGTGACCGGTTTTGAGCCCACTCGTGGTCCCTGGGGCATGCGCGTGCGAGAGGCAGCCCTGGCGGGCGACCGTCTTTCCATTGATGAGGAAATTGCCTGTCTGCTGCAGGATCGCCGCGAGCATGTGCGCGAGGTGATTGAACCCGCCTTGCAGGCCGGTAAATGGGTGTTGCTGGATCGCTACTACCTTTCCATGATGGCTTACCAGGGTGCCAGTGGTGCGAATGTGGAGGAAATCCGCGAGTGGAACGAAGCTTTTGCCACCGTGCCGGATGTGGCGCTGTGGCTGGATATCCCGATTGAGCTTTCGCAGGAGCGCATGCACGCCCGCGGCAACGGCAAGGATGCGTTTGAGAATGAAAGGTTCCTGAGCGATTGCGCCGCCATCTACTCCGCCATGGAAATGCCCTGGCTCCACCGCGTGGAGGCCGACGGCACCGTGGAAGAGGTGCATGCTCAGATTCGCGAGGTTATCCAGGAAGAACTGGGAATCTGAGGAGTGACTAGTGATTAATGAATAGTGACTAAGTTTTAAAATTTGCTGCGCTGCGCGCAGGGAAAAGTAAAAAGCTCTGAGATGAATCTCAGAGCTTTTTTGGGGGATGGAGCTGCATTTGCGTTACGCCTGGTATTCTGCCCAGCTGCTGCTGGTTTCCCAGACGCGGACTCGCTCCAGGCGCACGCTGTCGCGCACCGGATAGGTACTGTGGCCGGCCTGGGCCTGCTTCAGGGCTGCGGCGGCATGTTCGAACACCACACGGGCCATGGCCTCGCTGGTGGGGTCGCTCTGCTCGAAGGGGATGATGCGGGTGCCGTAAATGGCGCGGAACTTTTCGTAGTTCGGGTCGGCGGTGTTCATGCAGAGCGCGTGGTCGAACTGCTCCAGGAACTCGCCCATCATCTCCTTGATGGCCTTGAAATCCATGACCATTTCGTGCTCATCGAGCGTTTCGGCGGCGAACACCAGCTCCACGCTGCGGGTGTGGCCGTGCGGGAACTGGCAGTTGCCGGGGTGCTTGGAGAGCAGGTGTCCGCTCTCCAGCTCAATGCTCTTGCAGATGCGGTACATTAGTCGCAGATGGGGGTCACGCCCTTTTTGAGAATGATGTTGCCGTATTTGGCCGTTTCGCCGGAGATGACGCAGGCGTAGGCCTGCTTGGCGCGTTCGTAGAAAGCGTAGCGTTCCACACGCTCGATGGTGCCTTCGTAGCCCATGGCGGCGCGGTACTTAGCCTCCACAGCGGGGTCGAGCGTATCGCCGGGCACGGCTTCCATCATGATGACCGGGGTGGCGTAGCTATCCAGCTCAAACAGGGGAATGATGCCTTTCAAAAGAGCATCGGCACCCAGACCATCGGCGCGCACCACGGTGCTGCAGAAGGTGTGGGCAGGGAAGTGGGCATCGGAGATGATGATTTCATCACCATGGCCCATTTCGGCCAGAATTTTAAGCAGGGTGGGGGACACAACCGGGGAAATTCCTTTCAACATAACGCCGCTATGATGCCACACGCGCGGGCGAGAGTCAATGAAAATGCGGCAAAATCCAACTATAGCCGTTTTTCCAGGTTGACCTGTGGGGTGATTATGATAAAATGCGGGGCATGAGCTCAAATTCTCAAAAAGACCTGACGCCGGTGGTGCCGCGCAAATACCGCAGCATCTTCTTTATGCTGGTCAGTTGCTTTGCCCTGTGGGGCCTGCTGAATAACATGACCGATAACCTGGTGCCCGCCTTCAAGAATATTTTCACGATTCCTCAGGAAAAGGCTGCCTTGGTGCAGGTTGCTTTCTATGGCGCCTATGCTGTGCTGGCCATCTTTGCCTCCGTTCTCATTGAGGAATTTTCCTATAAGAAGGGCGTGCTGATTGGGCTGGGTGTGTATATTCTGGGTGCGCTCTGCTACATCCCCGCCTGTATTCACCAGAGTTTCGATATTTACTTCATTGCCATCTTCGTGGTGGCAGCCGGTTGCTCGGTTCTGGAGACTACCTGCAACCCCTATGTGATTTCCCTGGGGCCGGAGAAGACTGCCGTGCGCCGCCTGAACTTTGCCCAGGCTTTCAACCCGGTGGGTTCCATCTGCGGTATTTTCCTGGCTCAGCAGCTTATTTTGAGCAACCTGAACCCCGCCACGGCTGATGAACGTGCTCTGATGCCCGCTGAGCAGCTCAAAGCCATTGTGCACACGGAGCTCTTCTGGGTGTGCGCTCCGTATGTGGGGCTCTGCGCCATCGCTTTCTTCATCTGGCTGTTCTTCCTGCGAGCCAGGGATACGCAGGAGACTGCCACCGCTGAAGCTCCCGCCACGGGCAGCGGCAAGGGCGGCATCCGTGTGCTGATTGCCGCGCTGTTCTCCGTGGTGCCGCTCACGGTGCTCTACTTCCTGTTCCCGGACATGGACAAGGTTCACTGGGTGCTGTATGGCACGCTGGGCCCGATTGTGTACCTGTTCCTGGTGGGGGATTACCGCAGCATGCTGTTTTCTCTGTCTCGTCAGCCGCGCTACTGGTGCGGCGTGATTGCCCAGTTCTTCTACGTGGGTGTGCAGATTGCCGCCTGGACCTATCTGAACGTGTACTGCTGCAAGGAGCTGGGCGTGACCCCCGCCACGGCTGCCACCTACTATCTCATCTCCATCATCCTCTTCATCATCTGCCGCTGGGTGGCTACCTATTACATGAAGAAGTTCAACCCCGCCAGCATGATGAGTCTGTTCGCCATTGCCGCCATTGCCACCTGCGCCGGTGTCATCTACCTGCCCAGCACGGTGCTCTTCACTATCGGCGGGCTTGATTTCTCCGCCAACGTGCTCTGCCTTATCGCCATGTCCGGCTGCATGAGCCTCATGTTCCCGACGATCTACGGTATTGCCCTGGGTGGCCTGAACCAGCGCGATGTGAAGCTTGGTGCTGCCGGTCTCATCATGGCCATTCTGGGTGGTGCTCTCATTACCCCGTGGATGGCTGGCATCATCGGCGATGCGGAGAGCTGCTGGCTCTGCCTGACCACGGCTTTCGATAACACCTGGGACACAAACCTGGGCACCTCCCACGCAGCCGTGCGCGCTTCTTTCATCGTGCCTGCCATCTGCTTTGCGGTGGTGCTGGTGTACAGCCTTATCTTCCGCAAACCTGTGACATCCTCTGATAAATAAAAATATTTAACCCCGAATAATAACGTATATGAAGTACGATACATTGCCCACCATCGGAATCCGTCCCACGATTGACGGCCGTCGTCTCGGCGTTCGTGAATCCCTGGAGGATCAGACCATGAACATGGCCAAGGCCGCCGCTGCCCTCATCGAGGCCAATGTGACCCACGCCAACGGCCAGCCGGTCAAGTGCATTATCGCCGATACCACCATCGGTGGCCCGGCCGAGGCTGCTGCCTGCAACCAGAAGTTCGCTGAGAACAACGTGGGCTGCTCCCTCATCGTGACCCCCTGCTGGTGCTACATCACCGAAACCTTTGAGACTGATGCCACGACCCCCAAGGCTATCTGGGGTTTCAATGGCACCGAGCGCCCCGGCGCTGTGTACCTGGCCGCTGCTCTGGCCGGCTATGCCCAGAAGGGCGTGCCCGCTTTCTCCATCTATGGCCACGATGTGCAGGATGCCGATGATACCACCATCCCCGAGGACGTGGCGGAGAAGATTCTGCGCTTCGCCCGCGCCGGTCTCACCGTGGCTACTCTGCGTGGCAAGGGCTACCTCTCCATTGGTGGCTGCTCCATGGGCATCGCCGGTTCCATCCTCGACCACTCCTTCTGGGAAGCCTACCTCGGCATGCGCGTGCAGCCGGTTGATATGACCGAAGTGCGCCGCCGCATGGAGCTGGGCATTTACGATAAGGCCGAGTTCGACCTGGCCATGGAGTGGGCCGGGAAGTATGTGAAGATTGGTCCGGACCGCAACCGCCCCGACCTGGTGCTCTCCCCCGAGGAGAAGGAACGCACCCTGCGCGAGAGCATCCTGATGACCATCATCTTCCGCGACATGATGCACGGCAACCCCTACCTCAAGACCATTGACCGCGAGGAAGAGGGGCTGGGCTTCAACGCCATCTGCGGTGGTTTCCAGGGGCAGCGTCACTGGACGGATTTCTACCCGAACGGCGACATGGCCGAATCCATCCTCAACAGCACCTTCGACTGGAACGGCCCGCGTGAGGCAATTCCTTTTGCCACGGAAAATGATGCCATGAACGGCGTGTGCATGCTCCTGCTGCACCAGCTGACCGGCCGCTCCGCCTGTTTCTCCGATATCCGTACCTACTGGAGCCCCGCCGCTGTGAAGCGCGTGACCGGCTACACCATGGAAGGTCTGGCCAAGGACGGTATCATGCACCTCATCAACTCCGGTTCCACCGCTCTGGACGGCAACATGCAGTCCACCGCTCCCGATGGCACCCCCATCATGAAGAAGACCGGCGAGACTACGCAGGCCGATATCGATGCCATGATGGCTGCCTCCGAGTGGTGCCCGGCCAACCGCGAATACTTCCGCGGCGGCGGCTACTCCCTGCATTTCGTCTCCAAGGGTAATGTGCCCGTGACCATGATTCGCATGAATCTGGTGAAGGGTCAGGGCCCCGTGCTGACCATCGCGGAAGGCTGGACCTGTGACCTGCCGCAGGAGGTAAACGACAAGCTCGACCAGCGTACCGATCCGGGTTGGCCGACCACTTGGTTTGCCCCGCGCCTGACCGGCAAGGGCGGCTTCAAGGATGTGTACACCGTCATGGCCAACATGGGTGCCAACCACGGTGCCTGGACCTACGGCCACATCGGCGCCGACGTTATCACCCTGGCTTCCATGCTGCGCATCCCCGTGTACGCCCACAACGTGCCGGAGGATCAGGTGTATCGCCCGGCTGCCTGGAGTCTCTTTGGTACCGAGTGCCCCGAAAGCGCCGACTTCCGCGCTTGCGCCAATTTCGGCCCCATCTACGGTAAGTATTAATCCTCACACCACGGCAGGCTGTCGGGGATACCCCCGGCAGCTTGCCTGTTTTTCCACGCATGGCCTACGTACTTTGCTTAGACTGCGGCGCGACCAATGTGCGCGCCATTCTTGTTGATGATAAGGGGCAGCTGGTGGCCAAATCCAGCCAGCCTAATTCTACTGATGTTGGAACGGAAAATCCGGATTTTCACGTCTGGAATGCAGACCGCATCCTGAACCAGCTTGCTTCCTGCGCCCGCGAGATACTGCCGCAGGTGAATGCCGCAGAGGTGAAGGCGGTAACCATCACGACCTTTGGTGTGGACGGCGCGCTGGTGAATGAATCCGGCGAGCTGCTGTATCCGGTTATCTCCTGGAAGTGCCCGCGTACGGCCGAGGTGATGAAGCGGGTGGCGCAGTATATCCCGCAGGAGAAGCTCAATGCCGTATCCGGGGTGGGCGAGTTTGCCTTCAACACCATCTACAAACTCATCTGGTTGAAAGAGAATCGCCCGGAGCTGCTGGAACAGGCTCACGCCTGGCTCTTCATCTCCAACATCCTGGCGCACCGCCTTACCGGGGTCATGGCGACCGACCGTACCATGGCCGGTACCTCCCAGATGACTGATTTGACCTCGGGCGACTGGTCGGAGGAGATTTTGTCCGCCATCGGTATTCGCAAGAGACTTTTCCCGGCCATGGTGAATGCCGGTGAGACCATCGGCACGCTTACTCCGGCTGCCTGCGAGCTGCTGGGGCTTCCTGCGGCCGTCCCGGTGATTTCCACCGGTCATGACACGCAGTTTGCCCTCTTCGGCAGCGGCGTGCAGGAGAACCAGCCCTTCCTTTCCAGCGGTACGTGGGAAATCCTCATGCTCCGCACTGCCAAAGCCACACTCGAACCCTCCGATTATGCGGCCGGTGCCACGGTGGAGTACGACAGCAAAGCCGGCTTGCTCAACCCCGGTCTGCAGTGGATTGCCAGCGGTATCATTGAGTGGGTGAAAGCCACCTGTTACAACGGGGAGAGCTTTGATACCATGGATGCCGAGGCAGAAAAAATTGCCCCCGGCAGCGACGGCGTGAAACTCATTCCTGATTTCCTGCCCAGCGATGCCGTGCCGGGCAGCATTCAGGGGCTTGTGCTGGGGCGTACCCGTGCCCACATTTACCGCGCCGCCATGGAGGCGCTGACCCTGCGTCTGAAGCAGCGTCTGGAGAAACTGGAAAAAGTGGGCGGTTTCAAATCCACCGACCTCCTGCTGGTGGGTGGCGGAGCCCGCAACAAGGTGTGGACGCAGATGCGTGCCGATATCCTTGGACTGCCCATCCGCATTTCCAATGTCTCTGAGAGTACCGTGCTGGGGGCTGCCATGTATGCCTTTGCCGGTGCAGGGGAGTTTGAATCGCCGGAAGCTTGTCGTGATGCTTTCGGTATCACCTATACCACTATCAACCCCGGTGAGCAGCAGGCTGCTTACGCTGAACTTTACCAATAAACACAATATCAATTTATGGCTAATCCTGAACTCTATATCAAACCCGCTCTGCCGGATCGTATCTTCCCCTGGGAGAACTATGATCCGCAGACCCGTGAGGAAATCGACGCTTTCTTCAACAGCCCGGAAATCCTCGTCATCAAACAGCGCATGGTCGACATGGGCCGCCGTCTCTGGGCGCGCGAATACGTGGACGGCAACGGTGGTAACCTCTCCGTCCGTGTGGCGAAAGACCTCATCCTCTGTTCCCCCACGCTTTGCTCCAAGGGCTTCATGACCGTGGAGGATATCTGTCTGGTGGACATGAACGCCGGTCAGCTCTGCGGCTATCGCCCCGCCACCAGTGAGGTGAAAACCCACATTGCCATGATGAAGGAAGTGGGGGTGAACGCCTGCATCCACGCGCATCCTCCCTGCTGCAATGCCTTCCTCTTTGCCGGGCTGGTGCCGCCCAACGGCATTAACCCCGAGGCCGATATCTTCCTGGGTCAGATTCCGCTGGCTCCCTACGGCACGCCCGGCTCTCCCGAAACGGCAGAGGCCGTGGCGAAGGCCTCCCGCCAGAGCACGGTCGTGTTCATGGAAAATCATGGTGTCATTACCGGTGCCCGCCACATCGAAGAGGCCGAGTGGTTCATGGAAAATGCTGATGCCTACTGCAAGATGGTGCTGTATGCTGATATGCACGGCGGCAAGCTCAATCAGGTGAACGAGGCCGGTATTGCCGACTTCCTGGCCATTCGCAAAAACATCGGCTACGCAGTGCCGGAGGGTCAGCCGCTTTACAATACCCGCGTGTACAATGGCTACACCATGGGTATCGCCGGGGAGAAGAAAGACTGATAAGCCGTCTCCGGATTCATTTACAGCCGCGTTGCCTCCGGGCAGCGCGGCTTTTTTTGTCGCCGCTTTTTATTTCAGCAGCTCGCGGGCATGCGCCATGGCAGATGCTCCGGTAGTGCCCAGCATCCGCATCAGCTCCGTCACACGGGTATCGCCCTCCACCTCCTCCATGTGGGAGACGGTGCGACCTCCCTGCAGTCCCTTGGTGATGAGGTAGTGGTGCTGAGCCAGCGCCGCCACCTGCGGGAAATGCGTGATGGCGATGACTTGGTGTTCGCCCCCCAGCTCGCGCATTTTCATGCCGACGGCGCGGGCAATTTCACCGCCCACATTGGCGTCAATTTCATCAAACACCAGAAGAGGAGTATCATCCTGTGACGCCAGCGCACTCTTGAGTGCCAGCATCACGCGAGCCATTTCGCCGCTGGAGGCAATGAGTCGCAGTGCCTTGAGCGGTTCTCCCGGGTTCGGGCCGAAGAGGAAGTCACATCCCTCCATGCCCTGTGGACCGGGAGCAGACAGCGGGGAAAGCTGCACGCTGAAGAGAGATTGCCGGAATCCCAGTTGACGGGCATGAGAAAGGAATTCTTTTTCCAGATGCGGAGCGGCTTTGCGCCGTGCCGTGGAGAGCGCCGTGCCTGCCTGCAGGACGGTGGCGTATGCTTCTTCCTCTGCTATTTTGAGGACGCGCAGCAACTCTTCCCGGTTGTCCACAGCATCCAGTCGGGCTCGGCATTCCCGGAGATGCTGTTCAATCGCCTCAAAATCTGCCCCGTATTTGCGCTTGAGTGAATCCAGCAGGGCAATACGGTTCTCCAGCGCTGCCAGCTCCTCCGGGTCACATTCCAGCCGATTGACGTAGCCATGCAGCTCATCGGACAGGGTTTCCACTTCCTCAATCAACCCCTCCAGCGGGGAAATCCAACGGTGACAGTCGGCATCCAGTCGCACCAATTCTCTGCCGGAGCGCACCAGCGTATGCAGCCTGTCCAGCAGGGAATCCTCCTCGCCGTCCACCATCTGAGCCATGGGAAGCGCCGTGTCTCGCAGGCGGTTGGCATTGCGGGCGCGCTGCCAGCGTGATTCCATCCCGGCCACTTCCTCTGCGGTGAACGCGGCCGATTCTATCTCCTCCACCTGGTGGCGCAGGAAGTCCAGCTCGCGTTCATTGGCCATCTCATTCTCCAACAGCTCCCGATAGGCGGCGCGCGCCTCCAGCCAGCTGCGGTACGCCGCGCGGTAGTCGGCCAGCAGCCCGGCATCCTCGGCAAAGGCATCCAGCAGGCAGAGCTGGCGCTCCTGCGAGGTGAGGGAACGGTGAGAATCCGGGTGGTGCATATCCACGAGCCCACCGGCTATGCGGTGCAGGAGAGCAAGCGTGACCGGGCTGTTGTTGATGAACTGGCGGTTGCCGGTGGCGGTGATGATGCGGCGAATCAGCAGCTCTCCCTCTTCGCAGGGGGAAACCCCGGCCTCGATCAGCTGCGCATTCAGTTCTTCCGTGTGCCGTAATCTGAAAATCGCCTCAATGCTGCACTGGCTTTCACCGCTGCGGATGAGGCTTTTATCTGCCCGTTCTCCCATAAGCAGGGAGATGCTGCCCATGATGACGGATTTGCCGGCCCCGGTCTCACCGGTTATCCCCAGAAAACCGTTTCCGGGTTCCCATGTCAGTTCATCGACGAGTGCGAGGTTGCGTATCTTGAGCAGCGCGAGCATATTTAGCTTTCAGTTCTGCGCCTATTATGGCATAATAAGCGCGGAAATCAAACCCCAATTTCGATGATGAAGGTAGTTTTTCTTGGCAGCGGAACGTCTACCGGCGTGCCGGTCATAGGTTGTGAGTGCCCGGTCTGCGTGTCGGATAACCCTCGGAACAAGCGCTGGCGCTCCTCTGTTCTGGTGCAGAGTGAGACGACCACCCTGCTGGTGGATTCCTGCCCTGATTTGCGGGCTCAGGCGCTGAAACACGGATTGACGGCCATTGACGGGGTGATATACACGCACGAGCACCTTGACCATACGGCAGGATTTGATGAGATGCGAGCTTTCTGCTGGCGTCGAACGGAGCGCCTGCCGCTGTATGCAGGTTCTGCCTGTCTGGCACAGCTGCGCCTGATGTTCGGCTGGGCCTTTGCCGAATCGAATACCTATCAGGGCTATATTCGACCGGCTGCACATGACCATGAGGGAAAGCCCTTTACCATCGGTGATATAGAGGTTACTCCCGTGCCGGTGATACATGCTACGGTGGAGACATTCGGTTACGTGTTTCGGGTCGACGGAAAAAGCTTCGGCTATGTGCCGGACATTCAGGAGCTGCCGGAGAGTTCAAAGCCTCTGCTGATGGGGCTGGATGCGCTGGCCATGGATGGGCTTCGCTTTCGCCCGCATCGCACACATTTCAACGTGGAACAGAATGTGGCCCACATGCAGGAACTCTGCCCGAAGCTGGGATTGGTGACGCATTGCGGTCACGAGGTGGATTATGATGAGCTGTGCCGTTTTCTGCCTTCTTCCATACAGCCTGCATACGATGGTATGAATTTGCGTTTGTAAGGCATTGTCTGCCAGAGCTCAAGGATGGGCATGAAATAAAAATGCCTGCGTTGTGAGTGACAAATGCTGAAAATGTGCTTGAATAGATACGGCGAGAGCGCATGGAGTCGTTAATTTCGTCACCGTGACAGGTGAAGAAACCGTCGACATGAGCCGCGCGGCCGGACTCCGGGTGTATGCACACACGGATAAATCCACAGCAGCCGTTTTGCCGCAAACAACAACCCTTATAAAACAAATGGCAGATATAGAACAGAACTACCAGATTAAGTATTCCGAGAAGTGGGGTTCCTACCTCCAGCAGGAAGCCTCCCGTCTCGATAAGTATGTCACCGTGGAAACCGGGCTTTCCGGCAAGATGGTTGCCTTTGACCAGTACGGTCTCCTTTCCTTTACGGAGAAGACCGGTCGCATGGGCTCCACCGTGCTGGATGAGGCGCCGACCACGCGCCGCGTCATGTTCCCGCACATTTATACCAAGGCTATCGGCTTTGATGAATTTGATTCCAAGAAGCTCGCCAATATCGATGTGCCGGTCAGCAAGACTATCGAAAGCCTGCGCGCCGCAGCCGGTCGCACGATGGACAAGGTGATGCTGGATGCCTTCCTGGGCAACGCCTATATCGGCGAAAACGGCACTCAGACCGTGGCATTCCCGGAGTCTCAGGTGATTGACTCGGACTTCGTGGATAGCGGTACCGCGGCAGAATGCAACCTGACCGTTGGTAAGCTGCGCCACGCGCTGACGATGCTGCAGAAAGCAGAGGCATGGAGCGATGAGCGCCGCGCCTATGGTGATGAACTGGTGTTAGCCTGTACCGGCAGCCAGATTAACGCCCTGTTGCAGCAGCCGGAAGTGACCAGCTACGATTACAACACTGTGCGAGCCCTGGCGGAAGGGAAGATTGATACCTTCCTCGGCTTCCGCATCATTCGCACGGAACAGTTGCCCCTTGTCGGCGGAGTCCGCTCCTGTCTGGCCTGGGTCAAGAGCCGTGCTCAGTTCGGAATCTGGGATGATTTCAAGGTGAAACTCTCCGTGAGAGATGACCTGGATGAAGCCCTCCAGATTCGTGCCAAGTTCGCCTGCGGTGCCACTCGTCTGCAGGAGGAAGCCTTCGTCAAGATTCAGTGCGCAGAGTGATTGTAGTCATATAGAGGTGATAGTATAGTTTGTGCTCAAAGCCTCCGCAGGGTAACCTGCGGAGGCCATTTGTTGAAGTATGCCTTTCCTGAGCAGGGCAGGGGAGTGCCCACGTGTTAATTCGGCGGGTCAACCAGCACCTCACGGGCACGGGCAGAACCCTGTGAGGGGGCAATGATGCCGTTGGCTTCCATCATATCCATGATTTTGGCAGCCTTGCCGTAGCCGATGCTGAAATGGCGCTGCAACATGGAGGTGCTGGCTTTGCGGGAGGTGATGACCAGATTGACGCAGCGGGTATAGAGCTCAGAATCCTCCTCACTCAGATTCTTGGGGCCGATGCGACCGCCGCCGTCGCCGGAGCCATCGCTGTTGTTCATCTCGGCGGTGACGCCCTGCTCAAACTTCTGCTTGGCGTGGGAGGCACAGTGCTGGATGATGGAGGCAATCTCTCGGTCCGATACCCAGGCACCCTGCACGCGGGTCATCTTGGAGATGCCGCCCGGGGGCAGGAAGAGACAGTCACCTGCACCCAGCAGATTCTCAGCCCCCGTGGTGTCCAGAATAATGCGGCTGTCCAGCGGACTGGCCACTCGGAAGGCGATACGGCTGGGGATATTGGCCTTGATGAGCCCCGTCACCACGTTGGCGCGGGGAGTCTGTGTGGCTGCAACCAGGTGGATGCCGGCGGCGCGTGCCTTCTGGGTCAGGCGGGCGATGTTGCTTTCCAGGTCATCCTTCACCATCACCATCAGGTCGGCCAACTCATCGATGATGATAACCACATAGGGCAGGCGGGTGGGGATGCGCTCTTCTTCTTCGAAGTCAAACTCATCCTGATCCTCATCTGTCAGCTCGCGTCCCTCATCGGCCTGTCGCAGAATCTCGCTTTCCATGCGGTCAATGGCATCATAGTCCACATAGCTCTCATCGATTTCTTCCTTTTCCGGTTCGTGCACCTCATCCGGCGGGCGGTTGTTGAAGTCCTCAAAGTTGCGGACGCCGACCTGACTGAAGAGTTTGTAGCGGTGTTCCATCTCATTGACGGCCCAGCGCAGCGCCCCGATGACGCGTGCGGCCACTGTCACCACGGGGCAGGCCAGATGCGGCAGCTTGCGATAGGGCTGCATTTCCACCATCTTGGGGTCAACGAGGATGAGTTTCAGCTCGTCCGGGCGGAACTTGTAGAGCATGGAGAGAATCATGCTGTTGATACAGACGGATTTACCGGAACCGGTGGTGCCGGCCACGAGGGTATGAGGCATGGCCGCCAAATCGCCGATGACCGGGTTGCCGTACACATCCTTACCCAGGGCGACGGGGATGCGCAGCTTCGGGTTATTGAAGGCATCCGATTGCAGCAGCTCTCGCAGGTAAACGGGGGATTTCTGTGCATTTTCCAGCTCAATACCCACGGTGGCCTTGCCGGGAATGGGGGCCAGAATGTTCACCGATTTGGACTGGGTGGACATCATGAGGTCCTTATTGAGCGTGGCAATGCGGTTCACGCGCAGGCCGCGCGGGGGGAAGAACTCATAGCGGGTGATACTGGGACCACGGGTGATATCCCCGGGGGTTACCGCAATTTTGAAGGTATCCAGCGTATCAATGATGCGCTGCTGCATTTCCTGCATCTCCTCAGCAGCGGCTTCCGTCACCTCTGCCGGCACGGGCTTGTAATCCAGCAGCTCATAGGGAGGCAGCGGATAATCGGCCTCCTGCGGGCGGCGGTCAACGGTATTGATGGTGGCGGGTTTCGCCGGGGATTTCGGGAATTTGATGCCGGGTTTCGCAGGAGTCATGTCCGTTTCTTCCGGTTCCTCCTGCCCGGTTACGGCGCGCTTGCCTCGGCGGAAAAGGTCGGCGAGCTTACTGCCGGATGATTTTCGCTCCAGATTCAGTGCTTCGCGCTCCTGTTCTTCCGTGGCACCGGGGGCGTTGCTCAGCTCAATGGCTTCCTCCACCTGCCCCATGAGGTCCAGCAGGTTGTTGTGGCGCTCCTCCCCGTTACTACGGGCGGCCGGGGTGTCGCGGTGGTCGCGGGGACGTCGGGGGGACGGCTGCGGTACCGGAACTGCGCGTTTGGTTTCCTGTTCTGCCGGAGGCGTTACCACGGGCTTATCGGCGGCGCGCATGCCGGGCAGGCTGCTCGTCGGTACAGGTTGGCGTCGGGGGGCTTCCGGGGTTGCCACAAAATGCTTCTCGAAATCGTCTGCCAGCCGGGTGGGCGGTTCTTCGTCCAGATGGCGGGTGCGCTGCTCGCGCGTGATGTTGCGGGCGATGCCGGAGTTCTGCCTCGGCGGCAGGGGTGCCTGATGCGGAGGAATCTGCAGAGGGTCGCGCACCGGGCGCTGGGGAGCCTGTTCCCGGCTGGGCATGGGCTGTGCAAAATCGCGGGAAACGGGGCGGGGGGCTTCGGGCTGCATCGGGTCTTCCGGTGCCGTACGATTGAAGACGGGGTTCTGCGACTCTTCCCTGACCTTATCGCGATGCTGCTGCCAGTTGTCCTGGAGCTCCTGAATCTTATTGCGGCGGCGTTCGCGGCGCGCGCGAATGCGATCAGCGATGTTGTTCACGTCTGCCCAGAATGCCTTGCAGAACTCGATGAAGCCCATGCGCGCAAAATAGATGAGCGCCAGGCCGTGCCCACAGATGAACAGGGTCAATGCCCAGTCCCGCCCCATCAGCGGTTCGGCCACGCAGCTGCCGTCCAGATAGCCCAGCTTGCCGCCCACGCTGTCGATACCGATGTTTGCGGCCCATCCCTGCAGGATATAGGGCTGAATGGAGAGTGCTGCACAGGCACACAGAATCATGCAGAGGGTGGCAATGACCTGCCCGGCGAAGCGGCGGCTCGGAAACAGAAGAATGCAGAAGCCCAGTATGCTCAGCAAAAGCATGCAGTATACGGCAGCTGCTCCCAACAGCCAGTACCAGAAGCCGGCCATATAGAGACCGACAGTGCCCAGAACATTCGTGCAGGGTACTTTTGCAGCGGCTTCCGAATCCACGGGATTAAAGACAATCCAGCCCATCTCACCTCTGTTGTAGGTGAGCAGTGCTGCTGCAAAGACAAGCGCCAGCAACACAATCCCCAATCCCCACAGGCGGGTGGGCCAGGTGGCCTGCGGCGGTTGTTCCGGGTGTTTTAAGGTAGAAAAATCCATGATAGCCCCGGGAGTATACGCCCCCTTGTCGGCCTCTGCAAGCCCAAAATGCGTCCTATATATCTTCCTACGCTCGCACGCGCGTGTAAGGCGAAAAAATGTAGCCCAGAATCCCAAATTTACCCAAAGTTGTAAAAATGGATGAAATTTTACTTGCCAAAAGCGAAAAAGAGAGTAGAATCGGCGCGTCAAGAGCGCTGTCGGAAGGCAGCGAAGGAACAAACGAATAAGAAACACACACCACTATGGCTCGTCTTTTCGGTATCGAAATACCCAATGAGAAGCGCGTTGAGGCCTCCCTGTGCTACATCTACGGCATCGGGCCCTCCACGG
>CAYYKC010000051.1:0-17079 GCA_964471605.1 uncultured Akkermansia sp.
AGCGTGTTTTGCCCCGATGACAGAGATTTTACAGCAAAAAAATTGCGCCGCCAAAGCGAGAAAAGCCTGATTGCAATGATATTCTATACTATTTTTCCCGATTTGCAAGAAAGAAAGCACATGACACGCCGGGACAAGCGCTTTATCATCGTCTCCCCCTTACCGAATTCCGGGTTCAACAGAAACGCAATACAGCCGCCATCTCGGCTTACCGACAGGAAAGCCAAGTGTCCATCAGGCTCTATCCCTGTCGGCTGCGCCAGGCCACGAAAGAGCCCAATACGGTGAAACCGGCACCGAGAATGGCGAGGATGAATGGAACAGCGTATTTCCCCCAGAAGGTGTTGGGTACGGCTTTCTCCGGATTATCCGGCAGGTAGATAAGCTCCACTTTTTCGCCTTTCTTCCAGGCCGGAGGGTTAGAGCCCTGATTGTGTTTCACCTGGTATACCTGACCATCCTGTGCCGTAAAACGGAACACAGGGTGGTATGGGGAACCTCTGCGCCCGCTGCCCCGTTCGCGCTTCAGGGAAACAACCTCTCCCTGCGCGGTAATGCCACCCTCAACTATCCGGAGGGAATCCACCGCCGTCACACCGGAGCAAACCAGAGCTCCCAACCCTGCCAGAGCAAATACGCACCCGAACACCACCCCGACAACAGACTTGCCTCCGGAAGCATTCTGCGCGGCAATGCCCGCAGCCGTCACAGGTGGTTGGGACTCTGTATCGACGAGGGAATCCAGAATTTCCTTCACCTGCTGCACTTGAGGGATATTCAGGAAGCCCTGCGGAATTCGCCGGCTGCCGTTCTTACCGGGAATCACCCTGTAGGCAAAAATCAAGCTGCCGCTGCCATCCGGTTCCGCGTTGTTCTCCTTCACCATGCCGGGTTGCACGGGATATGTGGTCAACTTTTGCTTGCCGAACCAGCCGGGCTCCATCACCATGGCCAGCTGCGGTGTCAGCAGGTAGGCCGTGCGGCGCAGACGGCGCAATTGCCGCCACGGAGTCAGTATCTGCCACAGAACGGCACAGAAAATCGGTATCACCACACAGAAAAAAAGAGATAGAAACATTCCGTCCGCCGAGCAGTTTCCACCGAAAAAATTACAGAGAAAAAGGGAAAGAACGCCGCCTGCCACCAGACCGCCAATCATAGGCACGACGGATTCCGCAGTCCAGAGCTTCGCCACGGGGCGGCCTGCCCAGAGCACCTGTTTATCGCTACCCATGGCAGCTTCCACCTGTTCGCGCTCAGTGAGCGTTAAATCAGTATCAATCAGTTGCATAAGATAGTCGGGTGGTTATTTATATTCAGGGCAGCTCTCTGCGTATCGTCTCACGGGCGGTTTTTCCTTCTTCCAGCCAGCGGCGCACCCCCTCTTTATCCTGATTTTCCAGCAAATCGATGAGGTAGTGCATATCCCGCACACAGTCCTGAAGCGTTTCGCGAATGGCCACGTCGTTTTCCCACAGGATGTCTGCCCACATCCCGACCGGGCCGGAACAGACGCGGGTCGTATCGCGGAATCCGGAGGCGGCCAGACGCTGCAAGTCCTGCATCGGCACCGTGCCGGAAGCCGCGCAGCGCGCCGTGAGCGCCGCCATGATGTGCGGCATGTGGGAGATGCGAGCCACGGTGTGGTCGTGATTTCGGGGGTCCATAAGGTATGTAGAGCATCCCAGCGCCTGCCAGAAAGCAGCCAGACGGTTCACTTCTGCCTCCGGGGCATCATGGGGGTTGGTCAGCGCCACCGTAGCCCCCTGCAAGAGGTCGGCATGCGCGCTTTCAATACCGGTTTTCTCCGTACCGGCCATAGGATGAGAGCCGATGAAAGTGCGGCGGCGGTCAGTCAGCAGTTCACCGGTGGTGCGGTGGACATAGGATTTCACGGAGCCGACATCTGTCACTACTGCCGTCTTGCTGATGCCGGGCAGCATGCGGCGTATCAAATCCTCAAACACGCCAATGGGAGTCGCCAGAATGATGAGGTCTGCCCCCCGCGCTATCTCCACGGGATTGGTTCCCGTGTGCGGGGTAATGCCCTGCTCCCGAGCAAATTCCAAGGGTTGCTCCCGCCGCGCCCAGAGGCGCAGCTCTGCGTCCGGCATGCGCTCATGCACGGCCATGGCGATAGAACCGCCCAGCAGTCCCGGACCGAATACGGCAACTGTCCTGAATGGGAGCTCCGGCATGATTTACGGAACGTAGAAATGGAAATTGGTACCGCGAACCTTCAGCTCCTTGCCGCTGGGATAGGGCTTGCCATTCTTGTCCACCACGCGGATGGTCTTGCTGGGATCCAACGGGTTATACACGCGGGTGGGGTCACCCTCCACGCGGGTTGCCACGGGAATGGGTCCCTGGTTCGTGATACTCTTCGGGTCAGTCGCCAGACGCTGTGCCATGGAAGTGGGCGAGGCCGCAGAGGTCGGAGCCGCCGGCTTGGCCACCGTAGGTGTCAGCTTTCCGTTGGCGCCGGAGGTAATCGTGGTGGAAACCGGAGTGTTCGGCTTCAGCGACGGGATGGTCGGTGTCACCGGGGCGGGCACGGAAGCCGCAGCAGGTGCCACGGTGGGACGCGGCGCAGGAATCGGCGCCCCCATGGATGAAGAAGAGGGAAGAGGAGCAAGACCGGGAGCGGCGTTGACATCCGGATTCGGGGTCGCCGGAGGAGTCACCACCCATGTATCCGGATACTGTCGATTGGCCACCTCGCCGTAAGGCATGTCCGGGACGGTCGGTGTGTAGTACACGCAAGAACTGAGAAGCACTCCGGCGGAAATCAGGGAAAGATGAGTGAATATGTTCATTAGTCAGGAAACGTGTATATTATCTGCTCTAAAATTAGTTCTAAACAGGAAAAAAGTCAACAGTAAAACACGCCTTGTAACCGATTATTGCTTGAAATATAGGCGGAGGGGGAGTAAAGTGGGGGCATGAGCACTCTTCATTGTCCCAGTTTGTATCAGTACACACGCAGAATAACCCGAGAGGTGACGGTGGGCAACGTGGGGCTGGGCGGCAGCAATCCCATCCGCATTCAGTCCATGCTGACCAGTGATACGCTGGATACCGCCGGCTGTGTGCGCGAAGCACTTGCCCTGGCCGATGCCGGATGCGAAATCATCCGCCTGACCGCTCAGACCAAGGTCTACGCCGCCAACCTGGAGCACATTGCCCGGGAGCTGCGTGCTGCGGGGTGTCAGGTTCCGCTGGTGGCTGATATTCATTTCAAACCGGATGCCGCCATGGAGGCCGCCAAATGGGTGGAAAAAATTCGCGTGAATCCGGGTAACTTCGTGGACAAGAAGAAGTTTGTGGAGCGCGATTATACCGATTCCGAATACGAAGAAGAGCTGGAGAAAATTCGCAAGGCCTTCACCCCGCTGGTGCTGTTCTGCAAGGAACACGGCCGCGCCATGCGACTGGGTGCCAACCACGGTTCCCTCTCCGACCGCATCCTGAACCGCTATGGCGACACCCCGGAAGGCATGGTGGAGAGTGCGCTGGAGTTTGCCCGCATCGCCCGCGACCTCCAATACCACCAGCTGGTATTCTCCATGAAGTCCTCCAATGTGAAGGTGATGATTCAGGCCTACCGCCTGCTGGTGAAGCGTCTGACCGAGTGTGGCAGCGACTGGAACTACCCCATCCACCTGGGTGTGACAGAGGCCGGAGAGGGCGAGGATGCCCGCATCAAGAGCGCCACGGGTATCGGCTCCCTGCTGGCAGACGGCATTGGTGACACCCTGCGCGTCTCCCTCACGGAAGATCCGGTATACGAGGTTGCCCCCGGGTTTGAGCTGGCTGCCCCCTATCAACCCGGTGCCATGGGCACACCCGCCCCCATACCTGCAGAAACGCCCCAAGCCTTTAACCCCTTTGTCTTCACCAAGCGCAAGGCAGATGTCATCACGCGCGGCGGTGTCACGCTGGGCTGGAATGAGCCCGTGCGCGTGGTACTGCCCGCAGCCGCCTGTCAGGCACTCGACCCGGCGCAGATGAAGGACTTTATGCCGGAAATCAGCGCAGAGGACTGCGCCGCTGTGGAGATTGATCCGCGTCTGGCAGCGGAAATCGCCCCCCTGCAGGATGCTCCCGCCACGCTGGTAACGGTGAAGGACGGAGTGGACATGCCGGTGATGCAGGCGTTCCGCCTGCTGGCAGCCGTCATCCCCACCCGCCACAGCATCCTGTTGAAGGACACACTCGGCGGGGCAGAAAGCCTCAGCGCCCCCATGGCAGGCGGGGTCAACATCGGTTCCCTGCTCTGCGACGGTATCGGCAATGCCATCCTCATCCGACGCGAGGCTGACCCGGAAAAAGCCGCCCGCCTCGGCTTCAACATCCTTCAGGCGGCGGGCGTACGCCTCAGCAAGACCGAATACGTCTCCTGCCCCTCCTGCGGTCGTACCCACTACAACATTCAGGAAGCCGCTGCACGCATCCGCGAGGCTACCGGCCACCTCAAGGGAGTCAAAATCGCCATCATGGGCTGCATCGTCAACGGTCCCGGCGAGATGAGCGATGCCGACTTCGGCTATGTGGGCGGTGCTCCGAACAAGATTAACCTCTATGTGGGCCACACGCCGGTGGTGATGAATATCCCGCAGGAAGAGGCCGTGCAACATCTGGTGCAGCTCATCAAAGACCACGGCCGCTGGGTCGACCCGGTGTGAGAAGCTCGCTTTTCTGAAAATATCGCACAGGGGGCATTCGCCCCCTCTTTATTACCCGCTTCCGACTCAGCTCATTTCTGCTGAGTTTCACACATGAAGCATTCATCCGCCAAAAGCTAAAGGGTAATATGATGAAGCCCGACAACAGCAAATCTCCTGCATACCTGCTTTCCGATTCCCTCTCAAACGGATAAAAAAAGCTCGCCAAGCGGCAAACCTGTGCTATACTAAAACCATAGTATCCAACTTATATTTCTGCAAACCATGATTATTGTGACCGGAGGAGCCGGATTTATCGGCTCGTGCATTGTAGCCGCCCTGCAAGAGGCCGGCTGGAAAGATATCGTTGTGGTAGATTATCTCGGCACTGACGAGAAATGGAAGAACATAGCCAAACGCGAGCTGGCGGCCTGTGTTCATCCGGATGATTTTGAGGCCTTTCTCGGCAAACACAGGGGCGAAGTCGAAGCCATCATTCACATGGGGGCCATCTCATCCACCACGGAAACGGATGCGGATCTCATTAATCGTTCCAACTTTGTACTGAGTTGGAAATTGTGGGAATACTGCCGCGACAACAAGTGCAGTTTTATCTACGCCTCTTCAGCAGCAACGTATGGCGACGGAGAATTGGGATTCAGCGACTGCGATTCGCAGGAACACCTCAACGCCCTGCGTCCGCTCAATTGCTACGGCTGGAGTAAGGCCGTGTTCGACCGCAAGGTGGCGCGTGAGCGTGATGAAAAGCGTCCGACCCCGTTGCAGTATGCCGGGCTCAAATTTTTCAATGTCTACGGACCGAACGAGTACCATAAAGGGTCGATGAAGAGTGTTATAGCCCACATCTTTCCCATAGCAAAAGCAAACGAAGAAGTGAAGCTCTTCAAGAGCTACCACCCGGATTATGCAGATGGCTGGCAGTTACGCGATTTTGTGTGGGTGGGAGACATCGTAAACGTCGTCATATGGTTGCTGAAAAATCCGCAGGTAAGCGGACTGTTCAACATCGGCTCCGGCGAGGCACGCTCGTTCTATGATTTAGCGGCATCCACGTTCCGAGCTCTTGGGCTCGAACCGAAAATCGGATTCAAGGATATGCCGGAATCCCTGCGCCCGAAATACCAGTACTACACGAAAGCTGATATCAGCAAGCTGCGAGAGCTAGGGTACACCACCCCCATGACTCCGCTCGAAGAGGGCGTAAGCCGCTACGTCCGGGAGTATCTGAACACCCCGGATCCCTACATGTAATCAGGAAAAAACTGATATCCGCAGAGCGGGGCGTACCTCAATGGGAACAGGGTAAAACCACATTCCCTCTTGAAACATGTTTTTACCGGCGGTTCAGGCGCCGGAAGTACTACCTCCAACGCAAATCTATAGCCGCAGCGAGCCGTAAACATTCTTACGGCTCATGGCGGCGCTGTCACTCTGCGTTTTCGAGAATGGGCAACAGTTTTTCCCAGACCATATCAACCGTGATGTGGTCAATAGTCGAGGGTGATACGAGATTAATGGATTGCTCCCCGCGTGTTACACTGGCTGCTGTGCGTTGATCATAAATGGCGATGTTGGGGCGACCGGAGAAGGCTGCAATATGCGATGGTCCGGTATCGTTACCAATAACCGCAATCGAGCGCCGCACCAAGTCAGGAATATCCAACAAAGAGGTTTTGTTGAGCATACTCACAGCCATAGGAGAGCTCGCTACAATACTCTCAACTTCAGCAGTTTCAGCTTGCGTACCCATCACAACAGAATGAACTCCCCGTTCTGCCAGACGTTGTGCCACGGCACAGTAGTTCTGCACAGGCCAACGTTTGAATGGGTGTTTGGGTGAGCACCCGGGTATCATCAGCACAAAGCGCTCAGGCAACTCACTAAAATACTTATTTTCACCATGCAGGAAAGACAAATCGGTCGTCAGCTCCGGTATACAGCATTTCTCTGTTGTCGAAGAGCCCCAGCTGAATGCCCGATTCTTGGTAACGCTGATTTTTCTGGATCTGACGGCATCCATCCATTCAAAAGATTTACCTGCCAACAAGCGAAAGATGGTGTAATAATTACAGCGAACCCGCCTGTTAGATTGAAAGTCAATGACTATGTCAAATTCACCGGTTATCGCCTCACGAGCAATCCTCATTTGCTCTCTCAGATTAAGGTAGGAGACTCGATTATCGACTAAATAATTGCTGAACACGCCCGTTTGGCGCGCGATGGGAATCAGCGAGCTATGGGTCATCAGCGTAAACTCTGCATCCGGATACTTCTCAACCTGACGCATAATACCACCCAAAGCAATGATAAAATCGCCCAAAGCTCCAAGTTTTATAATCAGAATCTTCTTCATAAATATTTCAGGGAATTACAGAAAAGGTATAAGTTCCGAAGGGGTTTTCAATACGGCGGTTGCCAACGGTGTAGTAAGCCCGGTACTAAGCAGAAAATTGCGTCCGACACCCGCCGCAATACCGGCTTGTACATCACGCGGTTTGTCACCCAGAGAGAGAGATGCCGCCATATCCACCTGCCAACGCTGTGCAGCTTTCAGAAAGAGCCCGGGATTCGGCTTACGGTCGGGATGCTCGAGACAAGGACAGTGCAGGATATCCAGAACAGGTACGCCTTCCTCAGCAAACTTATTTCTCAAAAACAAGGTAAAAACTGCATAATCCGCTTCGGAAAAATATCCACGCTCTATTCCGGATTGATTGGTGATGATAATGATATCATACCCGGCAGATACAGCTGCCCGGCAACATTCCACAATGCCGGGCACCCATTCAAAATCAGCCGGACGATATACGTAGTGCTTATCAACGTTTATCGTACCATCTCTATCCAGGAACAGAACGCGTCTATTATCCATAAATAGCACTTTCAACCAGTTCACAAATAAGGTGACCGCAGGTGATATGCTGCTCCTGAATATGGTTGGTCACTCCAGCCGGAACAGCAAGACATATATCAGCGGTTTCTTTCATCCTGCCCCCGCCGCAACCGGTAAAGGCTACTGTTCTGATCCCCATGGAAGCAGCCTGCTGAAAAGCCAACAGAACATTGCGACTGTTGCCGCTGGTGGAAAGCCCGATGAGCACATCCCCCTCTTTGCCGATGCCCTCCACCTGACGGCGGAATACATCATCATAACCATAATCATTACCTATGGCGGTCAGTATAGAAGTATCAACTGTCAGCGCAACGGAATTGAGCGCCGGACGCTCCATTTTATAACGCCCCACAAATTCTGCTGCCAGATGCTGTGAATCAGCAGCTGATCCGCCGTTTCCACAAAACATTATCTTACCTCCCTTTTGCAGAGTTTCCGTACACAATTCGGCAATCTCCTGTATCACATCCGCATTCCGCGCCAGGGCATTCATATTTTCAGCCAGCATTTGCAACTCCGAACAAATCCATTCCTTTTTCATAAAAGTTAACTGTTAATCTTTTCAACGATTGAAGTGGTAGAAAAGCCATCCACCCGAGGCAACTCTACAGCTTTACCTCCGTATGATTCCACCAGTTGTCCCTCCGGCCAGCGCTCAAGAGGATACCCTTCTTTAGCAATGACATCCGGTCGTAATTTTTCAATGAGGGGCAAAGCAGTATCGTCTTCAAAAATAACGACATAACTAACCGGTTTGAGGGCGGCAACCATGGCCGCTCGTGCCTGCTGATTGTTGACAGGACGGCTCGGGCCTTTGAGCCGACGGACGGAGGCATCGCTGTTGAGTCCGACAAAGAGGATATCGCACAAATCCCGAGCGCGTTCAAAAGAGCTGAGGTGTCCCGGGTGAAGGATATCGAAACATCCATTGGTAAAGCCGATGGTCATTCCTTGCTCCCGGAGCTCGTCAGAAAGTCGGGCTGCCGCATCAACGGACAGGACTCCAGCTTGTTCCTTGTGTTCAAGTTTGCGTTTAAGTTCCTCTCGAGTCACACAGGCAGTGCCGAACTTACCCACCACAATACCCGAAGCAGCGTTGGCAATTTTCATGGCCTGATTCATGGATACTCCGGTGGCAAGAGCTGCCCCCAATACCGCCAATGATGTATCCCCGGCACCGGAAACATCAAACACCTCTCGTGCTTCAGTCGGTATCAACTTGTATGAAACCGACTCATCACCAGGTATGTAGAGCATGCCATACTCACTCAGTGTCACCAAAAGGTTGCCCACCCCATAGCGTCGGCATACCTCCCGACCGGCAGCTACCGCAGCCTCCGCAAACCCGGGAGCAGACGGGTCAAAACTCTGCCCGGTCACCCCCTCAAATTCCTTACGATTGGGCTTCACCAGCGTTGCCCCCCGGTATATGGTATAGTCAATCGTCTTCGGGTCAACGATAACCTGACAACCGGCCTTTCTGCTCAGCTCAATCACAGCCGGAGTAAACCGTTCATCAAAAAGCCCCTTGCCATAATCAGAAATCAGCACCACATCTGTTTCCTTCAGACGTTCTGCTATCTTTGTGAGCAGCAACTGCATCTCTCTGTCGGGAAGCATCAAAGACTCTTCACTATCTACCCGCAACAGATGTTGACGACCGGAAACATAGCGTGTTTTCACAGACGTATGGTAACCCGGCAGCTGCAACAGCATGTCACAATCAGCTCCCAGTTCAGCCATGTAGTCACGCAGTGCTGTACCATCAGTATCCTGCCCCACCACCCCAACAAAGGACGTTTGGCAGCCAAGGCTGCACAGATTTGCCACTACGTTGCCTGCACCACCCAACATCCGGCGGCTGCGTTGCTCCAGCAGCACAGGTACAGGAGCCTCCGGGGAAAGTCGGCTCGTCTTTCCGTACACAAAAATATCAAGCATCATGTCACCCACGCACATGATGCGCATGGAAGGAAATAAATCCACATATGAGTATAAGTTTGTTATTGGCATATCCGTGAACTACCCGTTATCACCGTAAATCATTCTACTCTATCTGGTATCTCAAGTCAATACGAATTTACTCATAGTTTCGGCCAATGTACCAAAGATTTGGGATACGTCGATCTACGGATGACGAATGACGATTTACTATTTAAAAATCAGCGTCTTACGCCGATGTAGGAACGAACATAAATTCCGGCAATGAATGGGCTGCATGATACACCGGGCAAGGGATATTTGGTAAAACGTGCCAATTTTTAGTGTATAATGGGTATTTTTGCCAGATCTTTGGGCCACATGTGCTGCAAGCCACATGAAACAAATTGCCCATAGATTCGCACCCACTCCGGAATCACTCCTCCTTGCCGGGCAAACACTACGCGTTTATATAACAGGCTTTACAGACCTCATCATCTTTACTCATCAGATTCGGCGGGATTCATTTCATCGAGAGATTCCGCACGAACTCTCCCCGTAGTGTGCATATCGCGGCGGACATCTCCACAAAAGGGCGACATTCGCAGGAACGTCGCCCTTTCACTGGATGTTTACTTGCGAGCAATTCTGCCGGAACATGAGCTCCTCAATTATTTTCTGAGGTTGCGCACGCGCAGCAAATGAAATGCTTCGTTGAGCAGATTAAGCGGATTGCGGCGCAGGTAATGGCGCTCATAGAGCTTCCACGGCTTTTCAGGACGTTCGCCTCTACCGTGTGTCTGCTCGTGTTCGGAGATGATACTGAGTATCTGGCTGTATAGGTTGTAGCGCTCCACAAGCAGTCGGCGAGCCTCGCGAATGGCAGGCAGGCGTTTTTCATATTCATTATCAGCAATAGCCTGTTGTATGATAGCATGGGCGCGTGGTGGATCATCTATGGGTATACGGATAAAACTTTCCGGCGGCAACACCTGCTCAAGTTTGGGATCACCGCTATAGAAAGTGAGACAGAGACTCATAATGGAGTCTGCTATCTTTTCCGTCCAGTGATAATCCAGGGTAGAGTTTTCAACGGCGATGTGGTATTTGAACTCATCGAGTGCCTCGTACTTCATGTCGATGGGGTCAATCCCCTGCCCCTTCCAGGTGAAATCAGGCAGATTAGCCAGCAGGTATTCAAACAGTCTGTGGCGCTTGCTATGCTCCGTGTGAGTCATCAACTTACGGGAACAAATGGCTGATATTAACTTGCTTTTGGGACGTTCCGGGAGTGTGACAAGCTCCTCGAAGCGATGCCCGGTCATGTCCAACAGGCTGCCGGAGCCCCGCCGATAGCCCGGGTGGCGGCAGATGTCCGGAGAATGAGTGGTGAGCATGTATCGGAACTGTCGCGTATAGCACGGCGGCTGAACTTTGATGACAGGCGGCTCTTGGGTTACCAGTATGGTGTGTTCCGGGGGACAGTAAACATCGAGCCCGGGGTTTTTGCGAGGCATCTCATCATACACCACCAACCAGTCGTAGTCGCGGCAATCCGGATCACGCACAAAATGGGCATCCCCCAGCACCAGGTCGTTTTGTAACCAGTCTTCCGACCAGCACGATATGATATTGATTTTCATTTGTCGTCTTTCTCGTTTTTCAGGTGAAGCCTGCACTTATGGAATCGTCACATGCTCATTTTGCCGAGTGCCGACTCAAACATACTCCACCTGTAGCGCAGATATTGACATGGACGAGACTTGTAAGCAGAATCAAGACAGGATAATCGCAACCTTGCTCCAAGCTACTCATGTAGTATATCTCTTTACCTGTAATTGGCAAGACCAAAAAATGTGCCGACACCTTTTTGGCGATATTTTGCATTTGCCGACTTGTTCTCAACGCGATGGCAGGAGACTTTCCTGCAAAGAAACTGCCTATGGCGAACGCGTCAATTTTCCAAGTATATCAAACATCTCTCTCTCCGAAGCGTTATATTGTAAAGAAAGGGCTAAGGGGACCTGAGCAAACGCCGTTGCGTTCTTCTCGGCTTCTGTATTCACGCCCTCCAGACGGCAGCACTTCCCCGACAATAAAGTATGCCTACATCACCATTACGGAGTTATGTTCCTTAAAATATTCTATGTTGGGTCAAGCAGTATTTAAGCTCTTGGGGTATACATGAGAGAGCTTGTACTATCATGTAAAAACCCTTCCTCCCGGGTACCGTAGAGGAAGGGTTGCACATGAGTGATATACAGCGGAGCTTATTCCTGAGTTTCTTCGGCGGGTCCTTCGCCTTCACCCTCCGCATCGGTTTCCGATTCGTCGTCCTCCTCATCATCCGGGATGACGAGGGTGATTTCCTGAATAGTCTCCTTGTCGTTGAGGGTAATGAGCTTCACGCCCTGGGTGGCGCGGCCGGTCTCGCGAACGGAGTTGACCTTCATGCGGACGGATTGCCCGCCGTTGGTCATAATCATCAGCTCGTCCTCATCCGTCACCGTGGTGGCAGAAACAACCAGGCCGGTCTTGTCCGTGCAGTTCATGGTCTTGATACCGATACCGCCGCGACTCTGCAGGCGGTATTCTGCGAACTTGGTGCGCTTGCCCAGACCGTTCTCCGAAACCACGAGGAGCGTCTCCTCATCATTCGGCACCACGGCCAGAGCCACCACGTAGTCACCCTCGCGCAGCTTGATACCACGCACACCGATGGTGTTGCGACCCTGGGTACGCATATCGCTCTCGCTGAAACGGATGCTCATACCATCGTGGGTCACGATGACGACATCCTGTTCCCCGGTGGTGAGCATGGCATTGACCAATGAGTTGCCTTCCTCCAGATTGATGGCGATGATACCGGCCTTGCGGTAGTTCACGAAGTCGTTGAGAGCCGTCTTCTTGACGGTGCCGTCCTTCGTGGCAAAGACCACATTGCCGGAATCCTCGGCAAAGGTGATATCCTTGCCGTCCTCGCTCACGCGGCGCTCCAGACGCAGGATGGCGGCGATGCGCTCCTCTGCCTGCAAGTCCAGCAGGTTCTTGATGGAGCGTCCCTGGGCGCTGCGGGCAGCCTCGTCAATCTCATACACGCGCTCCACGTACACACGGCCGGTGTTGGTGAAGAACATGATATAGTCGTGATTCTGTGCGGCGAACAGATGCTCCACATAGTCGTTGGGATCCTTCTTGCTCTTCGTGGTGGCCGCCTTGATACCCTTGCCGCCGCGAGCCTGCAAGCGGTATTCATCCGAGTTGGTGCGCTTGATGTAACCGCTGTGGGTGATGGTCACAATCATGGAATCATTGGGGATGAGATCCTCAATGGCCATATCGCCCTCAAACGGGATGATGTGGGTCATACGCGGCGTGGCGTACTTCTCCTTGATAGCGCGCAGCTCATCCTTCACGATACCCAGCACGCGAGCCTCGTTGGCCAGAATGTCCAGATAATCCTCAATCAGCTCCAGCAGCTTCTTGTACTCATCGGAAATCTTGTCGTTTTCCAGAGCGGTGAGCTGGTAGAGTCGCAGCTCGAGGATGGCGTTCACCTGGCGCTCCGTGAACACGTAGTCATCCCCCTGCACGGAGGGCTGGCTGTGGATGAGGATGCCCAATCCCTTAGCCAGCGCCACCGGGAAGCGGAAAGCCATCAGGCGATTGCGGGCGTCCTCGCGGTTTTTGGAGTCTCGAATGATGCGGATGAACTCATCGAGGTTTGCCAGGGCAATCAGGTAGGCCTCCAACACCTCTGCGCGGTCCTCCGCCTTGCGCAGCAGGTACTTCGTGCGGCGCACAATCACCTCGCGGCGGTGCTCCACGTAGAAATTGATGGCATCCTTCATGGTGAGCACCTTCGGACGGCCCTCATGAATGGCCAGCATGTTCACAGCAAAGGAGGTGTCCAGGCTGGTGAGCTTGTAGAGCTGGTTAATGACCACCTGCGGGCGGGCATCGCGCTTCAGCTCAATCTCGATGTAGTCTGTCAGGTCGCGCATGCCGGCGATGTCCGTGATAACCTTATCACGCACCAGCTCAGCGATACGCTCCTGCAGGACGGCGCGGTTCACTCCGTAGGGTACATCCGAGATGTGCAGGAACTCACGGCCGTTCTCATTGGAAACCACCTCAATCTTGCCGCGCATGCGGACGCTGCCGCGGCCGGTGCGGAAGTAGCTGTCAATGCCCTTGTAACCCAGCACGTAGCCGCCCGTGGGGAAGTCCGGCCCCTTGATATAGGCACGCAGCTGCTCACTGGTGATATGGGGGTTATCGATGTAGGCGCAGACACCGTCCACCACCTCGCCGAGGTTGTGCGGAGCCATATTGGTGGCCATACCCACGGCAATACCCTGCCCGCCATTCACCAGCAGGTTCGGGAATGCGGAGGGGAACACCACAGGCTCCGTGGTACTGTTGTCATAGTTCGGCTGGAAATCAACCGTGTCCTTGTCCAAATCGTCCATCAGGGAAAGGCCCAGGTGGCTCAGCTTGGCCTCCGTGTATCGGTAGGCAGCGGGCGGGTCACCTTCCGGGGAACCGAAGTTACCCTGCCCCAGCACCAGCACGTCGCGCATGTACCAGGACTGCGCCATGTTCACCAGCGTGCCGTAGGCAGAGGCGTCGCCGTGCGGATGGTATTTACCGATGGTGTCACCCACGATACGACCGCACTTGACCGTCCCCTTGGAGGGAACCAGCCCCAGCTCATGCATGGCGTAGAGTACGCGGCGCTGGGAGGGTTTGAGACCGTCACGCGCATCCGGCAGGGCGCGGGAGATAATGACCGACATGGAGTAGTCCAGGAAGCTGCGGGAAACCTCCTCTGCCACGTCTACCGGGCGAATTCTTGTTTCACTCATAATTCAGGTAAAAAGGGTTGGGGGTTACACATCGAGGTTACGGACGTTGAGGGCATTATCCTCAATGAAGCGGCGGCGGGGTTCCACCAGGTCGCCCATGAGGATGGTGAACATCTTATCTGCCTGCACGGCGTTGTCATCATCCAGACGCACGCGCAGCAGCTCGCGCTTCTCCGGATCCATGGTCGTATCATACAGGTCCTTGGCGTTCATTTCACCCAGACCTTTGAATCGGGTGATACTCACGCTGCGACCGCCGATTTCCAGCACCTTGGTCAGGATGTCCGGCACGTAATTGATGGCAGTCACCACGTTGCGGGAATTCTCCACCAGTTCGAAGACGGGCTCAGCATCGCTCAGCAGCTTATCGCCGGCAATGCCCAGCTCTTCCAGACGTGTCAGCACGCGGGTGATAGCCTTGGCCTCATGCAGCTCGTGCAGCAGGGCGCGGCGGCTGGGCCCCTCGCGCACCGGAAGCGGATTGGCAGCCAGCTCCTCCTCGCTCGGTTCGCCGAAGAGGAAGAGGTCGCGATTCTCGTCGGAGAAGGCCGTCAGGCTCTCCATATCGGCAAAATACTGCACCTCTTCATCATTACCGCAGCGCACCTTCACCAGGTACTGCGGGAAGTTGCCGGTGGCGGCACGGTGGCGCAGCAGGTCGCGGAAATCACCGCCGTGGCTCGCCACGCTGCTCTCATACTTCTGCAGGGAAATGAGCGTCTCCAGAATACCCATGAGCGTATCCGCATCAAAAGACATGCTCTTATCCGGCGTGCGCAGGGTCACATCCCCGGCACCCAGCGAAATGAGCTTGCGGTTCAGGGAAACCTCATCCTGCACATACTGCTCCACCTTGCGGTGAATGACGCGGTAGAGCGGCGGCTGGGCAATGTAAAGATAGCCTGCACGCACCAACTTCGGCATGTGGCGGCAGAAGAGCGTCAGCAGCAGCGTGCAGATGTGAGCGCCGTCCACGTCGGCATCAGCCATCAGAATAATCTTGTGGTAGCGCACCTTCGACAGGTCAAAGGAGCCTTCCCCTTCCCCATCACCGATACCGGCACCGATGGCGGTGATGATGTTCTGGATAGTTTCACTGCCCAGCGCGCGATCCAGACGGGCTTTTTCCACGTTGAGAATCTTACCGCGCAGCGGCAGAATAGCCTGCGTACGGCGGTCGCGAGCCGTCTTGGCGGAACCGCCTGCGGAGTCACCCTCCACAATGAAGAGCTCGCACTTCTGCGGGTCGCGGTTGGAGCAGTCTGCCAGCTTACCGGGAAGACCGCCGCCCACGGTCATGGCGCTCTTGCGCACGCTTTCGCGAGCCTTGCGGGCAGCTTCACGGGCGCGAGAGGCGATGAGGCAGCGGTCGATGATAATCTTGGCCACGGCGGGGTTCTCCTCGAAGTACTCCTTGAGCTCCTCATAGACCACGCTGCTGACCACACCTTCAATCTCCGTGTTCACCAGCTTGTCCTTAGTCTGAGAGGAGAAACGCGGGTTGGGCATCTTCACGGAGATGACCGCCACAAGGCCCTCTCGCACATCATCGCCGTTCAGGCTGGGGTCTTTATCCTTCAGCAGATTATTGCTCTTGGCGTAGTTGTTGATGGCGCGGGTGAGCGAGCTGCGGAAGCCGGAAAGGTGCGTACCGCCGTCTGCATTGAAGATAGAGTTGGCGTAACACTGAATCTGGTAGCGGTCGCTGTCGTTGTACTGCATCACCACGTCCACGATGACATCGTCCTCCATGGTCTTGCCGTCGTACTCCACCTCAATGTGGCGCACACCGCTCATCACGATGGGTTCTGAGGTGATGAGGGTCTTATTCTCGCCCAGCTGCTTCACGAACTCCTTGATACCGTCCTTGTAGTAGAACGTCTCCGTGCGCTCCTGTCCGCTGCGCTCATCTGTCAGTTCGATGACGAGGCCCGGATTCAGGAAGGCGAGCTCGCGCAGGCGGCGGGCCAGCAGGTCGAACTTGAACTCCGTGGTATCCGTGAAAATGGTCGGATCCGGCAGGAAGGTGATGGCCGTGCCGGTCTGGGATTCCGGGCAGGTGCCGGTCACATGCAGCTTCTCCACCGTCTTACCACGCTCGAAGGTGATGACGTGGCGCTTACCGTCGCGGCGCACCTCTGCCTTGAAGAAGTCCGAGAGCGCGTTCACACACTTGGCACCCACACCGTGCAGACCGCCGGAGTACTTGTAAGCACCCTGGCCGAACTTACCGCCGGCGTGCAGGTTGGTGAGCACCAGCTCCACGGCGGGAATGCCGAACTTGGGGTGCATATCCACCGGGATACCGCGCCCGTTGTCTATCACGGAAATGGTACCGCCCTCGTGAATCTGAATAATGATTTTACTGCAATATCCGGCCAGATGCTCGTCGATGGAGTTATCCAGCACCTCAAACACGCAATGATGCAAACCACGTTCATCCGGGTCACCAATGTACATACCCGGACGCTTACGCACGGCTTCCAGACCCTCCAGCTTATCAATCTGGGCGGCGCCGTACTCCTGCTGAGCCCCGGTCGAAAGCTTTTCTGCATCCTCCGGGGGCGTTGTGTTATCACTCATAAGTGCCTTCCATTATACGCGCGTACGCGCGCGCCTCAATTATAAAGTATGTCATTTTACACCATAAATTATCATCACGCATTGCCTCAAAAAAAATCGAACCCAACGAGGAAACGCCGTTTCGCCTGCG
>CAYYKC010000052.1:0-16431 GCA_964471605.1 uncultured Akkermansia sp.
GGAGACTTTTTGGGAGACTTTTGGGCGTTGCTTTTGTTTTTACACTTTTCATTTTCAAAATAACTTGTTGTGTTTCTTGACTTGCAAGTTGACGTTATATCTGGTATCATCGCGGCATGAGCAATGTGTGTTCCAAGTGTGGAAAGAGGTTTTCATCGTCCCGCTCCTTCCAGAAGGTGTGCCCGGAGTGTCTGAGCTCCGAGTTTGCTGATGCTTCTCAAATGGAAGAAACTGAGGTGGCTGCAATTCGGGAGCGTCAGGAGGCTGCAGCCCGACGACAGCATGCTCGTATGGCAAAATTGCTGAAAGCCTATAAAGATGGTACGATGTTTAATATGACCGGAAAAATCATGTTTTGCGTTGGCCTTTTTATTGTGGCTTTCAGTAATCTGATTTTCTATCTGGATGGAAAATCTTTCATCTACTGGGGTGTTGAGGGAATTGATGTAGCAGGAAAGCAGGCTATATCCGTTTCCTTGAGTGTGGTAGGAGCACTTTTGCTCATGTTTTCAACCAGACGTTTCAAAATGGTCATGCTTGGTGTTGCCATGGCGATTTTGTTGCTCGGTTGGTATTCTCCGACTCTCTGGAAGCCCTCCAAAGGTGTGTCTTTGCATGCGGATAACGAGAATGCCCTAAACGCAAATGAAGGTGATGAGGTAGTAGCTGACTCTCCCATCACAGAAGAGGAATTGGCTGTTTTCTATGAGTTGAGAGAAAAGATGCCCAGGTGTACCCATTACGCAATATTCATGGATAATCAGGATCCGGCTGTCAGAAGTCTGGTGCGCGATGCGCTTACCCGCTTGCTGGATGCAGAATATACCCGTGCCTATACGCGTACTAACGGCATCCTTTATGTTGTGGCCAATGCTTCCGGAGTCCGGCAAAACGTAGCTTCTATTGTAGAGCGCATAGGAACGATCATAAAATCGGATGTTTCACAGGGTATTTTCCTGGTGAGATTTGATGGAGATAAGGCTAATATTGTGAGCAAATATTCAGCAGAAGTTCTTAGTTCACCTATGAATGCTGCCTTTGTGACCGCCAATATCAGCGAATTACAGAGCTTGGATGCGATGCGAATTCGAGTAGCTGCGCGTTCGCTCAAGAATGCGGATGTGCAGATGCTTCGCGGAGAAATTCGGGATGCTCTTGTTAAATCTCTGGGTGACTCATGGTCGCAGGATCAGGATACCTATGTTGCATTGATAGATGCTCTGGTTACATACGCTCCGAGCAAGGATAAAGAGGCTATATCAATATGCGATCAGTATTTTTCAACGCGTTACGCTTCGATGCGGGAAGTCTTACCCAATGTTGCCAATTATCTCATCAAAGAGCAACCCGAGAAAATGGTGGAACCTGTTATTGCATATTGGCTGTCAAATCCCGTGGTTTGGTCACAGTCGCTTCGAGAACTTTCATGGCGTGTTCAGCCCAAACTGTTGGAGATGATGCAGGGGAAAGCCAGTATAAAGGATTTGAACATCATTCTCCGCTACTTGCAGAATAATGGTACAGCGGATGCCATTCCGGTTGTGAAAAAACTGATGGAACATCCGGATTCTATCATTCGTTACTCTGCCAGAACAACGCTTAAGACGTTGGAAGATAAAGAAGCTCAATATCGCGAGGAAGAAGGAACTGAGGCAGAGAAGAATTAAGCGCGAAGAACAGATTCGGCCATGTCAGCTAATTCCGTCAGATTACTTATTGCCACAGGCGTATTGTTTGCTTTGGGGTTTGTTGCCTATCCCCTTTTGTATGATGTCCGAAAAGAATACGACATGCCTGTAGTGAGGGAAACCGTTGAGAGGGATGTCTCCGGCGGGGAAGATGAGTGGGTGGATAGCGAGGAAGATGTTACGGACGCTCCTGCGATTACAACGGTCGAGAAGGTTGATGATTCCAAGCGTAAGGTTTTGGCTGCTCAGAATGATGACGAGTTCGCCGAAGAAGATGTTCCGGAAGATCCCAGACAGAAAAAGGTGCCGGAGACACGAATCCACGCACAGTATACCTCATCGCTGGCTCATGTTAAGCGTATTGTCAAGATTCTGGAGAAAGAAGACAAGAAACCGTACAAGAGCAATGATTTGGTGCCGGATGCGTGGAATGACCCGGAGGCTCTGTATCAATTGCTCGCCAAGCGGGTGCTGGATAGGCTTGGTAACCTGAAAGAGGATGGTATTCTCAAGTTCATGGAGAATCCGGCAAATCGTTTGGATTTAGCTCGCATCAACCTGATTCGCCGCACGGGTTCGGAAGAACTTCGCCGTGTGGTTGCCCTCCCCAGCGGGCGAACGATGCTGACCGCCATGGCAAACGATTTACGCTGGATTGGCGGGGTGTTGTATTCCGGCCCCTCTGTAAAGCTGGAGCAGTCGCTCACCAACATGGAGTTGATTTACCGCAAGTATGCTGAGGATTTTCAGCATCCGGTGCTCAACAAGGTCGGTACGATAGCGGCTTTGGAATTTGCCCGTGAGAACTGGAGCCAGGATGATATGATGGCTCGCTACGTCTACTACAAGACCAGCTATCAGGGAGAATTGCTCAACGCCCTCTTCGATACCTGGCGATACTGGGAGATGCGTTGGATTGTCGGTAGTGCCCAGCCGCAACAGCGGGTCGGCAACTGGGGCGAACCCCGGAATCTGGCGTGGATGCGAGATAACGTCCGACTGCCTGCACACCAGTACTTGGGTGCAGAAGGCCAGCTGCAGTACCGTCTGCGTAACGTGGCCGGCGACTCCGTGTTCTCTTCTGCCTATCTCGCCCCGGTGTTGCCCTATGTGAAAGGCACAACAGCTTGGGCATATCGCGAAATCGGCGGTGTGTGCGGTGCACTTTCTCACTATGCAACGTATGCCGCCATTGCCAACGGCCTGCCTGCCACCTGTATGGGAGAGCCCGGGCACTGCGCCTACGCCATGCGAGTGGAGGGTGAATGGAAACGTGGTAACTCCATCTACTGGCAACATTCTGTGGGTAAGACTTTTTTCCGTGAGAGTGAGTGGGATTACCTCATCATGACGGAAAATCTGTACAAGGATTACTATAACACCCTCATTGCTGACCAGCTGGTGGCAATGGCAGACTTCCTCGGTGCGCGTCGCAAGATGACGGCATCATTCAACTGCTATGAACTGTCCGTTAAGGTGCAGCCTTTGAACTGGCCGGCATTGAATCGCTACGCCGGATATCTGAAGGTGAAGGCTCCGAAGGATTACGATAAGTGGAAGCGTCTGCATGACAACATCGTTGACGGATTGGGGAAAAAACATTACAATGCAGCTTCCCGTCTTCTGGTGCGAAAGGTATATCCCACTCTGGCTCCCATGGTGAAAGACAGAGCTACGCTCAATAAGATGTACTCCGGATTGTTCAAGAACTTTGACGGGTGGGGTGAAAACCGCTGGGATATTAATCCTACTCTTGATGCACAGATATCCGTCTACGACAACAACGATGACCGCAAGGTATATATGCGGGAAGTTGTCAAGGTGCTGATGGGAAAGCCTGAGTATGCCGGTGCTGTGCTTTCCTGGGGGCTGAATTACATCGGGCAGTCTCTTTCCTCTGATGAGAAAGTCCAGGATGAGTTTACGGACATGCTGGTGCGTATGATGAGCAGTCATACCGGACGAACGAAAAAAGATTTGGATGAAACCTGGGCCACCTTGGGAGAAGCTCTCAATACCGCTACGGAAAACAAGGAACGCCGCATTTTCCAGGCCATCGGTCGCTTGGCGTATCGTAAATGCAAATCTAAATTTCCGGCCAAATTGCCCCTTCGCATTCGCCCGTTCCCCGGGCGCGTGGTTTCGGAAACCGGCCTGATTGATACAGCGACAACGCTTGGCTCCGGACAGGTGGCTTCCAGCTGTCTCCACTGGGGGGTGCTGCAACGCCATGGCGGAGCCATGCCCGGTAAATTTGAAGGCAAAGCCGGCGTGACTCTGATGCTGGAGAAACGGAGCGAAATATCCGGTGTTGTATGTGTGTCTGCGGAACAACAACTCAAGAATGATCGCCCGTTTTATCTGGAGGTGTCATCTGATGGGCAGAACTGGACACGTGTTCGCGGCAACGGTGCCATTGAGGGCGGAGTGCTTCGTTTTGACCTGCGTAAGGAAAAGCCCGTGTGCAGTTATATCCGCATGCTGCGCGAAGGGGATAAATATGAACCCGGAATCGTGGGCTTCTATGCCTACGGAAAATATGAACACTAACTTATTCTGCTGATATGTTTTTTTGCCGAATTCTGACAATGGCGGCACCGGTACTGGCGCTGGTTGCGTCTGTGGCGCACGGTATCGTGGTTCGCAGTTATTCGGATGCGCTCTCCAAGGCCGGGGAGAAACCTGCAGTCGTGTTTGCTTATGGGGCCAATTACGACAAATTCAGCATGAAAGTGTATGATGAGTTCATCAAAAAGAACAAAATCATGCAGGCTGTTCGAAAGGGTGTGTTTGTTGTTGTCCCCATATACCAGAATCCAACCCCGGCTGAACAGAAAGAGATAGAGAAGATTATGGGCAAGAATCACTTGCCCGGCGGTATCTGGAGTTATCCCTGCCTGGCAGTCATTGACAAGAAGGGAAAGTTGAGGGGCGTTGTTCAAGGCGCTTCCAGTATGCAGAAAGTAGAGACCGCTGCTGCTGAGATAGAAAAGCTTATTGATGCATATATGGAACAGGAAAAACTCCTTTCCAAAGCAGCGTCTGCCAGTGGTGCTCGCAAAGCTGACCTTTTGTTGCAGGCATCCAACATCAATATTGCCATGCCCGATATGGGAGACGGAGACAAGGACATGTCGGCAGATATGAAGGATAAGATAGGCCTGAGTTCCCGCCTGTCCTTTGACCCCATTGCAATAGTGGAGAAACTCCAGATTATGTCTTTCGCGGAGGCAGATGAATATATCCGCAGCATGATTGCCAACGGATGTTATTCCCGACGTCAGCGTCAGGAAATGATGGCCGCCTATGCCGGACACCTGCGCCGGAATAACGCATCACCGGAGCGCTTGAGAGCACTGTATACCGAGATGCGTAACCTCGACCCGAATTCCATGTACGGGGCGTATGCTGAAGGCGCTATTGCCCTTTGGGTGAATAAGGAAGAGTTTGATCCATCCACCGTTCCGGTCGAACTTCGCCGCTCTGATTCTGATGTGACTGCCGTGGCCTCCGTTCCGGGTTCCTCCGCCGTTGATTCCAGTACCAACTCCGGGAAAACGGCATTGGGAAGCGCAAGTCTGGAAGACGAGGCGCTGCCAACGGATGATGAGCCGTCTGAGGCCGATTTCGAAGCGGATGCAGATGTATCTGAAGACGAGCAGGAGTAAGACTCTCTGTTGGTGAGCGGTTTATTCTGCCATGCTAGCAGAATTGCCTTGTGTTTTTCCAACCCCGGGTGTATGGTTCTGTCGGTTATGACGCTGGGATTGGCTGTATTTGTTTTGTGTATATTGGCTCTGGCCTGTGGATATTTTCTGTATGGCCGTCTGGCTGAACGAATATACGGCTTAAACACGGATTTCACGATGCCCTGCATCAGCCGTGGCGATGGTGTTGACTTTGTGCCGTTGCCGACTTGGAAGGTATTTCTGATTCAATTGCTGAATATTGCCGGGCTTGGCCCGGTGGTCGGGGCTGTGAGTGGCTGCCTGTTCGGACCGGTGGCCTTGCTCTGGATAGTGTTAGGGTGTATCTTTGCCGGAGCCTTGCATGATTTTCTTGCTGCGCTTATGTCTGCGGAGCAGGGCGGCAAAAATCTGCCTGATGTGATGGGGAGTGTGATGGGGCGTTCTGCTCGGGTGTTCATGAACCTGATGTGCGTTTTCCTGCTGTTGATGGTGGGCGTTGTATTCACCTTGCTGCCAGCCGGTATGTTGGAGGGGCTTTTCCCCTCGCTCCCGCTTGCCAAATCGGCTTGGGCCGGAATCATTCTTCTTTATTATTTCCTGGCTACCGTTTTGCCGATTCAGGCGCTTATCGGTCGCATCTATCCGGTCTTTGGTGCATTGTTCCTCTTCATGGCAGTCGGTTTGTTGGTGGGTCTTCCCCTCAGCGGGTATGAGGTTTTGCCGAATCCGGATTTCCTGCATAATTATCACCCGGCCGGGTTGGGGGTCTGGCCCATGATATTCGTGACGATTGCGTGCGGAGCCATATCCGGCTTTCATGCAACACAAAGTCCCATGATGGTGCGGTGCCTGCGGGATGTCCGGCTGATGCGCCGGGTATTCTATGGTGCCATGATTGTGGAGGGAATGGTGGCTCTTGTCTGGGCTGTGGTAGGATTGAGCCTTCGGGAAGTGATATTCTCCCTCGGTGGTGAATCTCTGAGTTTTGCGGAATTGACACTTCGCAATCCTTCTCAGGCCATCAACGAGGCCTGTCGGGTATTGTTAGGTAATGTTGGCGCTATTGTTGCCGTATTGGGCGTTATTGTGCTCGCTGTTACCAGTGGTGACACGGCGATGAGAAGCTGTCGTCTCATGATGGCGGATTTGGTTCATTTGCCACAGCGGGGCATCGTGGCACGCCTTTCCTTGGCAATACCCCTCTTCGCCCTTGTCTTTGCTATTTCTCAGCTGGATTTTTCCGTCATTTGGCGATATTTTGGCTGGGCTAACCAGACGCTGGCGTGCCTTACTCTATGGTGCATTAGTCTATACCTGCGTAAACGAAATAGATTTTTCTGGATTTCTCTACCTCCGGCGTTGTTGATGACAACGGTCTGCGTGTGTTATCTCCTGCATTCGGCAGAGTGCGGAATCGGACTGAGCGTACAACTTGCAACCACTTTGGGACTGTGTGTTTCAGCCGTATTGATGGGACTTTTTCTGGCTTTCAGAAAAAAAGAGGATAATCACGGATTCTAGCAGAGATGCAGGCATATTTGCCGCTTGCTTTCAGAAGATGAATCTGCTAAAGTAAGTCAAGACTGTAATGGATGAACTTGACGAATATCAGGCCCGCAGGTCTGCCGCAGAACAGCGTCGCCGCAAGGCTATGCGTCGGGAGCAGTCTAATCGCAGGGAAACAAGCCTTCTGAAGCGCATATTGCTGCGTTTCTTGATTGTGTGTTCCGTATTTTTTATTGTTTGTGCGGGTCTTGGCTATCTGGTGTTTCATGCCGTTACAGCAAAGTACCAGAAGTGGGCGGATGAGTTTAACCTCGAAGATATCAATAATCTGGATCACCCTTGTATCATATACGATAGAAATAAGGAGGAAATCGGTCGTATCTACGATGAGAATCGGAGTTATGTGACGTATGATAAGATTTCCCGATCCATGATTGATGCGCTTGTGGCGCAGGAGGATAAGACGTTCTGGACTCATAAGGGGTTTGATCCGATTGGCATCCTGCGAGCTGCGCGTGAGGCAATGGCGGCGGGACAGGCTAACCAGGGCGCTTCCACTATTACCCAGCAGCTTGCACGCGGTGCTTACGATCTGGAACAACGTACACAGGCCATAGGTGGTAGCCGCTATGAACGCAAGATAGTGGAAATCTTTCTCGCCATGCGTATTGAGGAGAAATACGATAAGCAGCAGATAATGGAGTTTTATCTGAATCGTATTTACTTTGGAAAGGGATATTATGGTATTCGTGCAGCTTCTTTGGGCTATTATGGCAAGGAACCTGCGGATTTGACCGTGAGGGAAGCGGCAAGTATAGCTGCACTTATCAAAAACCCCGAAAATTATAATCCCATCAAGAATCCAGAACTCAACCGAAAGTGGCGTAATGATGTGATTGACCGTATGCAACGCATCGGTATGCTCACCTTGGAAGAGGCAGAACGAGTCAAACAACAACCGCTGGAATTAAATCCCAAACCACTCCGCCGTAACACCTCTTTCCTGCACGCCTTGATTCAGCAGAAGGCCACGGATATATTCCGTGACCCGAAGAGAGGAGAGGAGATTATTAAGAGCAGAGGAATCAAAATTTATACCACTATTGATCGCCGTATGCAGGAAGCTGCTGAGACGGCTTTGTGCAATCAGCTGGTGGCTATAGAAAACAGAGAGGATTATAATCATCCGCGTTTTGCGGATAAGATGAAGGATGGCGAACCGTCTCATCGTTATCTGGATGGCACGGTTTTTGCCGTGGATAACGCTACGGGCGGAGTGTTAGTGTATGTTGGTGGTCGCAGTTTTGAACGCGATAATTTTGATATTCTACAGTTTGGTCGCAGGCCGTTGGGAACGGCCATGCTGCCGTTTCTGTACATGTCTGCCTTTGAAAACGGATATTCACCTTGCTCTCGTTTGGTGGACGATGCCCTTGATAATCGTTTGGCCGGTATCGGAGGCTCAGAAGGTGTCCTTGGTGAGTGGGGAATGGAGGTGGAAAAAGGAAGATATCTGGACTCCGTTACAGCACGACAGGCGTTGGAATGGTCTAAGATTGCGGCATCTGCCCGTTTGGGAATAGCTCTGGGTTCCCATCCACGCAAAGGTGCACGCCCCTTCATAGATACACTCACCGGAGTCGGCATTACCCCACCCAGGAGAAACCCCGGTAGCACAGAGGCAAAACCCCTGTATTATCCCCGAGTATATCTTGGAACAGAACCTGCATCATTGCAGGAAGTAACCATGGCCTATACCGTGTTTCCTAATGTGGGTCGGCGTCCTATCTCATCCTTTGTTGTGACCAAGATTACGGATAGCAACGGGAATACCCTATGGGAAGAGCCACTTGCTGCCGCACCTCGTCTTGTCAATGCTATCGGCAGTTGTACGGCATATAGACTGCATTCCATTCTACGTGAATCCATCAACAGAGGGGCTGCTCAACGCATGCGGGCCTACCTTCCTCAGAATTTCAACGGTGCCCTTAAGAGTGGCACGAATTATGATTTTAGCGACAATGTCCTCATTGCCTATAACTCCAGCTTAACCTGTGGCGTGTGGATAGGTTATCTCAATGATCATCGAGCCATATATCCCGGAGCTTTTGGTACAGACACCTGCGGGCCGATTATGGGGGCGTTGTTCGATAAGGCTGCGAAACAATACAAGGATGAACCGATAGCGATGCCGGCAGATACGGAGGAGGTAGAGATTTGTCTGACCTCCGGGCAGGTGGCCACGAATTTCTGCTTTGAGTCCGTGATGAAAAATGGGAAGCCCGGTTATGTGCGCCGCACATATAGGGAGTATTTCCCGAAGGGCGATGTCTCTTTAGGCGTTTGCTCCATTCATGGGGATGGAAGCCCGTCTCTTATGGATTTCATGGAAACAACCGCCAACCAGATGACCTCCTCTCGCGTTTTGCCCATAGTTCCCATCTTGCCTAAAACTCCGGCAATCATAGGAAACGATCCTTATGAGAGTGAGATTGCTCTGAATCCGCGTTATAAAGATGCTGCTGCATTGGTATCAGCAGCTGATGATGCGGAGGAAGTAGGTGGCGTTGATGACGATACTCCGGAGGAGGTTGATGCCCCCGGTGTGGATTCCTCAATAGAAATCGCAGTCCCCCGTCCTATGCGACACTTACCCTTAGTGCCACTGGAACTTTGATAATTCAAACTCCTATAAAACAAGTTATGTCAACATCTGCTCAAACCATTGCTGCGACGCAGGAGAAGGCTTTTATTATCAACATGGATAAATCCTTGTACGGGTCATTCGCAGAGATTGGGGCCGGACAGGAAACCGCCAACTGGTTTTTCCGTTCATCTGGTGCAGCGGGGACCGTTGCCAAGACAATTTCCGCCTACGATATGACCGTGAGCGATACCTTGTACGGCACGGCGCGTCGTTATGTATCGGAAGAGCGTCTCCTGCAGATGATGGATTATGAGTACAAACAACTCATCAATCGGCTCGGTGAGAAACGCGGAAAGGATACTTGCTTCTTCGCCTTTTGCAATACCGTCAAATGCAAGGGGTATCGTGATAACGGTCCATGGTCGGCCTGGGTCGGGGTGCGATTCCAGCTCAAGCCGGAGGCTCCCCCCAGTGATTTGGTGATGCATGTCCGGCTTTTGGTGCCGGATCATGATTTGCAGATGCGTTTGCTGGGCATTCTGGGAGTGAATATGCTGTACGCTCTCTTTTTCAAGAGGGAGCGTCTGGAAGAATTTGTAGGGTGTATCGGCGAGAATGTGGATTCAGATTCGTTTGAAATTGATTACATGCGTTTCTCCGGTCATGGATTCGGCATGTTTGACAACCGCATCCTGGCATTGCAGCTTGTTCGCAGCGGATTATCAGAGCTCACGCTGTTCTGCCCGGATGGCATGGTTGCCCAGCCTTCTGACCTTCTGTACAAGCGCCCCATTGTCCTGATGCGCGGCAGCTTTATGCCGCTGTGCAATATTCATCTGGAGATGATGGAGAGGGTGCGGAGCAAATTTTGTGAATCGTTGCCTGAGGAACAACGTGAAAAAGTCGTGGATTTGTGCGAAATATCTCTTTCCAACCTGTTGCGGGGCTCGGAGGTGGATTTGCTCAGCTTCCTGGACAGGGTGGACGCTCTTGCGGCGCTTGGCAAGACGGTCATGGTTACGAATATCACTCATTTCCACCGCATTTCAACCTTGCTGAATCAGTTCACCAAAGAACCGATAGCCATCGCGCTCTCCATCGGCCTGCTCAACGAGTTGTTCAAGGATAAATGGGCGGATACCCCCGGTGGTATTCTGGCCAGTATGGGGCATATCTTCATCAACAAGACCAAATTCTACGTGACCCCCTGGATTAACCGCAGCACCGGTGAATTTGTGACCGCAGGTACTTACCGCGCGCCGGATAAGTATCGTTATCTCTACCAGCATCTGCGTGAGAACGGAGATGTGATTGAGGTTCCCTACTTTAATCAGAAACTTCTTTTCCGTACGCCCCGCGATATCATTCGCATGATATCCTCCGGTGATGAACAATGGAAGGAATATGTGCCGGAAGCGGCTTATCGCATGGCCGAGCATCTGAAAGGAGGCGAAGCCTGATGTTTTCGCACCTGCGTCACCAATTCCCGATTCTTTCCGCAAAAGTGGGCAGGAAGGATTTGGTGTATCTTGATAATGCGGCCACGACGCAGAAGCCCGCTGTCATTCTGGATGCGGAGCGGGAGTATTATGAAAAAATCAATTCCAACATTCATCGTGGGGCTCATCACCTGAGCCGTCTTGCCACGGATGCTCATGAAGAAGCGCGGCAGGGTGTGGCAAATTTTCTCGGGGCATCCTCCCCAAGGGAAATCATTTTCACGCGCGGGTGCACGGAGGCCATCAATCTGGTGGCACAGACTCTGGCGCTGTCCGGCTGTATCAAGCCCGGTGATGAATTTATTCTTGCCACGGATGCTCACCACTCCAACATCGTCCCCTGGCAGATGCTGGCAGAACGCACCGGTGCGGTGGTGCGTCCCGTGCCGTTGACACAGGAGCTCACCTTTGATATGGCGGCATACGAGAATATGCTCTCCCCCCGGACGCGACTGGTTGCGGTTCCCTATATTTCCAATGCTCTCGGTGTGGTGAACCCCGTGTCTGAGATTATCGAGCGATCCCGGCGGAACAATCCCTCCGCATATATTCTGGTGGATGGAGCACAGAGCGTGGCTCATGTACCGGTGGATGTGCAGTCTCTCGGCTGCGATTTCTACGCTTTTTCCGGGCATAAGGTATATGCACCCACCGGCACAGGCGTGCTGTGGGGCAGGGAAGAAATTCTGGAAATGCTTCCCCCTTGGCAGGGTGGTGGTGAAATGATCAGCGAGGTGACGTTCGCCGGGACGACCTACAATACCTTACCTTTCAAATATGAGGCCGGTACTCCCAATATCTGTGGCAATATCGTGCTGAGCAAAGCGCTCCAGTACGTCGGCGATATTGGAGTAGAGCGCATCGGCTTGTATGAGCAGGCGCTGACGAATAAGCTGTATGATGGACTTCTCTCCATGAAAGGCGTGCGGCTTCTGGGCCCCAGGGATAACCGAGGGGCGCTTATTTCCATGGTTGTAGAGGGGGTTCACCATTATGACATCGGCACGCTGCTTGACCAGATGGGTATCGCTGTGCGTACTGGCCATCATTGCTGCCAGCCGCTCATGCAGTATCTGAATATCACCGGCACAACGCGTTATTCCTTTGCCCTGTATAACACCGCAGAGGAAGTTGATATAGCCTTGCAGGCTACGGAGCGGGCGCTCGACATGCTGCGTTAAAGGATGATGAAAGCCAGTGTCTCACAGTGGGTTGGTACACGTCCTTCTCAGGAGGATGTATACAGAATACGCTTTTACCCGGAGGGATTGTTGGCGCTCGTTTGTGATGGTATGGGCGGGCATTGTCGGGGCGAGGAAGCTGCCGCTGAGGCTGCTGATGCATTTGTTGATTGCTTCGGAATATCGTCTGCTTTGCCGATGGCGGAGCGCTTCCAAGTTGCGCTGACTGCGGCCAATGATGCAGTCGGAAAGCTGATGAAAAAGCATGCGCAGTATGGAGGAACCACGCTCGTGGCCGGATTCATCGGTTCCGGTGTTGTTCGTTGGATAAGCGTGGGGGATTCTTCATTATTGCTTTGGCGACGGGGTCGGCTGATTCGCCTGAATGCGGACCATTCTCTGCGGCCTGTTCTGGAGACGGCTTTACCCGGCAAGGGAAGATTGTCTCACATGCTGCGCAGCGCGGTGACAGGAGATGAGATAGCCATGGTAGATATGCCGCCGACACCTCTGCCGCTATTGCCCGGAGATCGCCTGATTTTATGTAGTGACGGAGCTGATGAGTTGCTGCCTCCCGGGACTGTGTCGCCTGAGGTGGGCGCGCTGCTTAGTGCCTGCGGAGATAATGATGCCGCTGCTCTCATAGAGGTGCTTTGTCAGCAGGGAAATCCCACGGCGGATAATGCCACGGTCATCGTGGTTGATGTATAGTTATATATCTACTTGATACTGAATGCAGCGTGGTGTTAATACATCCCACCTGCATGGAAAATCATTGTTGTAAAGAAGGATTTGCCGGAGGCGTGTATGTGCTGCCTCCCTTACCGTGTTCTCCATCCGACTACGAGCCGGTGCTGGATGCGGAAACGGTGCGTTTGCATCACGATTGCCACCATGCCGCCTATGTGGCCGGGGCAAATAGCGCCATGGATGAACTGCGTCGTATGGCCGACGGAAAAGAAGAAGTTAATGCGGTACCGTGCGCGACGCGTAAACTCGCTTTCAATCTGGGTGGACACCTCTTGCATTGCCTGTATTGGAACAGCATTTGTAAAGATTCAAAGCCGCTGACCGACGCTGCACTGATGGCGGCTATTACCGGGCAATTCGGTGACTTGGATGGTTTTGTTAGCCTTTTCAAAGCTGCGGCGATGGGAGTGCAGGGGAGCGGTTGGGCTATTCTGGCTGTAGAGCAAATGAGCCGAAGACCGGTGGTATTGGCGGTGCACCGACATCAGGATGCATTGGTAAGCGGAATCAGACCCATCCTTGCCTGTGATGTATGGGAGCACGCCTATTATCTGCGTTATCAGAATAACCGCGCTGCATACGTCGATGCCTTTATTCGCCACATCAATTGGGAATGGGTTGCCCGCAGTTTCAATAATATCTGTCAAAACTGAAATACTATGAGTGTCGCATTAAAAAAGAAAGTTACGTCCCTTATGTCATCTCCCTGGCTTGCCGGAGGCCTTGCTGTGCTGGAGCTTGCATTGGGCTTCCTGTTACTGGGTTTCCCTTTCCTGTTGGGGACATCTGCTGTCTGGGTGGGTGGATTTGTCTTGCTTGTGCTGGGTATTATGCGCGTGGCTCAGGGCTTTATCTACTCTTATAATCGCTGGTGGAATTTTCTGGCAGGCGCACTGTTCCTGATACTGGGTGTGTTGATGATAGCACTTCCTGTATTGTCGCTTCAGGTGTTCACGCTTGTGATTGGGTGCGCTCTGCTGTCCTCCGGCATCCTCCGGTTGTTGTTTGCCATTTCTCTGCGCCGAGAAAGTGGCAGCGGCTGGCGCTTTTTCAACGGCCTGGTATCATTGATTCTGGGTGGAATGGTTTTATGGCAATGGCCGGCATCGTCTCTCTGGCTGATTGGTACTCTGATAGCCATCGAGATGATTTTCTCCGGCTGGACGCTGCTTTTCCTCGCCTTAACTCCGGCTCGTCGGAGTTAAGGCGAGTCCTCACGATTGTTAATCATTAGGTCGTTGGTTCGCCCCCAACCGCCGGAGTAGTCTTAAAAAGCCTTATAATTCAACAATGTGTTGATTATAAGGCTTTTTTTGTTGCCTTTGCCTTGTGTTGTCTAAATTTGTCATTAGTGTCAATAATATCATTTGTGTTGACAATTTTGGAAGATAACTTAGAATAACTTGGTATGGCAAGGAGGCTTACTTTGAAAATTTCTAAGGGGGTAAAAGGCGGAAAGCCTTTTTACTATATTTATTGTCCTGCGCGGCTGGCGGCGGATGGTAAGGCGCGCGTGGTTTCTTTCCGTAGGCGCGCGGATGCGGAGGTGTATCGCGGGGAGCTTTTTGCCGCTTGGCAGAATCTTGCTCCTTCTCCTATGTCACCGGCGGCTCAGGAGGATGCCAGAAGGGCGCTGGCGCTGCTGGAGGAGGCGGGGCTGCGGCTGTCGCTCGCTGCTGTGGTGGAGCAGGCGCTGCCGTTGTTGTCGCGCGCAAGGCGGGTGTCTGTGGCGCAGTTGGTGGAGGAGTATGTGGCGCTCAAGGAGTCTTCCTGGCGTCCGCTGTCGGCGCGTAATTTCCGCTCGGCGGCGCGCAGGTTGCTGGATGCGTTCGGGGAGTTGGATGCGGCTGAGGTTTCTACTCAGGCGCTTGAGGGGTGGCTGCGGGTGGCGTTCCCGGCGGTTTCGTCTCAGGCGCATGCGGTGCGGACGCTCAATGGGGTGTTTGCTTATGCGCTGCGCCAAAAGTTGATTGCGGAGAATCCGTTTGCGCTGTTGGAGAAGCGGAGGGTGAAGCGGGATCGCAAGATTGATGTTCTCTCGCCTGATGAGGCGCGCAGGCTGCTGGCTGTGGCTCCGGATGATTGTAAGGTGGCGTATGCGCTGTTGCTTTTTGCGGGCTTGCGGCCTAAGGAGTTGACGCGGCTCTGTTGGGGTGATGTGAGGGATGGGTTTGTGCATGTGACGGCGGATATTGCGAAGACGCGTCAGGTGCGTAATGTGGAGGTTAATGGGACGCTGGCGGCGTGGATCCGCGCGTTCAGGCCTCGCGCGGCGGGGGATTTTGACAGGGTGGTGCCGGCAAACTGGGTGCGTAAGGATAAGGCTGCGCGCGCAGCGGCGGGGATTGCAGACAGGCCGGATGTGTGCCGACATTCGTATGCTACGTATTATCTGGCGGCTTATGGGGCGGTGGATGCGCTGAAGGCTAATATGGGGCATTCGCGCGGCTCTGAGGTGCTTTTTGTGCATTATCGCGCGGCGGCGACTCCTGAGCAGGCGGCTCAGTTCTGGGATGTGTTGCCTATGGGGTGCGCGGAGGGTGGTGGCTCTGTGGTTTAGCTCTGTGGTTATGTCCAGGGAGTTCCTCCCTCTTGTCTGGGGAGTTGTGGAGGAGTTCGTTCCGGCGACACGAGCCGCGACATCTGAAGTGTTATTTTTTACAGATGTCTTTCATGGTCAGTTGGTTGGCGGCGACATGGAACGCGACTTGTAGTCCGGTAGCCTCGGACTAATGTCCGTGGCTACGATGTGGGGCGGTGAAGATACCAGGAAATGTATTTGTTTAGGTAGTGGCGGTCTATGGCTGGGGTGTGGGGTGATTCTGCTAGGTCTGATATGAATTGGTAGCATTCGTGGGTTCGCATGTAGGCGGAGATGTCGTCTGTGGTGATGAGTTTATTGAGAAGTTCTGCTCTCTGTTTGTAGAGTTCTGAGCTTGTTTTTTCTATATGTATCCATGCGGTTATGATGGTGTATGCCATGAATGTGAGCAGGATGAGGTAGCGGCTCATGAGGTAGTCTCTGTTGTAATGCCATGGATAGATGCCCAGAATCAGGATGATGAGTAATATGGTCTGGATGAGGCGGCTTATGAGTTGGGCTTTTTTGTAGCCGGGAGGGGTGGTGTTTCGCCGGTATTCTTCCAAGTCGTAGAGGTATGTTACTTTTACGCTGGGTGCTCTGGTGATGATGTCATAGGCTGCCCATTTTATGCGGTCTGGGATGCCAAATTCTTTCTCTATGGTGGTAAGTTGTTTACCTACAGAGCTTTTGAACGGCTCTATTTCAGTGCAGCGCAAGTAGAGGTTATCGCGCGCAATTCTGTCGTTTTCTCGCTTGCGTTCTTTTTCTTCTACGTAGGTTTTGAACATGGCTTCTCGCATCTTACGCCCTGTTTTTTGCGGTGTCAGCAAAAAAAAAGGTGAATTGCAAGTTCAAATGCAACACTTTTTGAAAAAAATGCACTCTTA
>CAYYKC010000053.1:0-15104 GCA_964471605.1 uncultured Akkermansia sp.
CTTTTTCTGTCATCTGGAGGTCTCTTGAGCACCAGCAAATCTGAAACAGACCCCATTCAAGTCACGCATGGAAAGCAAAAGGCTTGCGGGATGGGGAGAGGGATGGTATACTGGGCGCGTAATATGAAGCCCCTGACAAAATTAGGCGAGAAACAGATGGAGGACGGTTCCCTGTGGGAGCTGTGGGAGCGCGATGGCGTGCTGACGATTCAGCGAGACGGTATGCCCTGTGCCAATTCCTTTACCTACGGCAGCGAGGAATCGCTGGCAGAGATAGCCGTCTCCCCCATCACCCGCGCCGGTCAGCCCTGCATCCTGATTGCCGGGTTGGGGCTGGGCTACGGGCTGGCCAAGGTCATGCAGTGCCTGCCCAAGGAGAAGGCCCGCTTCATCGTGGCCGAACCGATTGCCGAGATTGTGGAGTGGAACCGCCGCTACGGCGAGCACACCGCCCTGTGGGAAGATAAGCGTGTGAGCGTGGAGACGGTGTCTGCCGCCCAGCTCTGCACCAAGCGCACCGGCTCTCTGCACGCCATCATCATGCGCCACACCCACGCCCGCTGTGAACTGAAGCTCAGCGAGGCTCAGGCTTTCTTCAATGCGCTGAAAGGCGGTAGCCTGCTGGCCATCTCGCTGTCCAAGAGCGATAAGCGGCTGGAGAGTACGCTGCGCAAGGCCGGGTTCGAGACGAGCATTACACCGGTACCCGCATCCTCCAAGGGCAAGCAGCAGCGCATGCACATCCTCCTGCTGGCTCGTCGCGGTCGTTTTGTTCCCTTTGCCGAGCGCAATCCCTCCTGAGCTGATTCTCCCCGCCGCCTCACGCCATGATGTTCCTGTTCCGCACACGCCGCCGCACCCTCGAAGAGCTGGAGGAAGTACGCTCCAGCCGCGCGGCCGGTATTCGGGCTGTCATCACGGTGCTGGGCATCATCTTCCTGGTGCTGGTATCATTCCTGGTATCCATGCTGGCGCTCACACCCATGCTGGAGCTCCAGGCCCTCCGCCAGCAGAAAAAGCGTGTGGAGGAGCTGCTCATCCTCAAGCGCAAGGAAGAAAAGGAGGCTCACGATCGCTTCCGCTGGACAGCCGACCCCGAATATTTTGAACAACTTGCCCGCGATAGAGCCAACATGGCCATAGAGGGCGAAACCGTCATCCGCCGCCCGGAGAAAAAAGACACCCCTCCCCCCGCGCCCCAACCTAAGCGCGATTGAATACGAAAAAAAACTCCCACCATGGGCGGGAGTGAAAAAGGAATCCGAGAACGAGCGGAAAATTATCGTTTCAGGAACGAGGAAGCCGTCTTGACCAGATAATCCGTCAGACCGGGGCATTTCTCCAGAATGGCGGCAGCGGCACTGGCCAGCAGCTGCGACTTCAGCGAATCCGGGCGCAGGGAAACCGGGTTTTTCATCCCGGCGGTCAGAATCTTCTGAATGGCACCGATAGCACCCTCATCTGCCAGCAAATCCTCCAGCCCGCTCTTCAAATCGGGCGGGCAATTATCGCGCAGCGTGGCGCTCACCTTCTTGCGAATGGCCATGGCGGCCAGTTGTTCCATCAGTCCCATGGTGTGTGTATTCTATGGTTTGTCCTCCATTTATGATAGAGTCTCCTCTACCCCTTGTCAAGCTTTCTCGCGAATTTCCCTCCCTCGTGCCTCACGTGTTCCCATGATTTTATAAGCTTACGAAAGAGACCCCGCATCCTGACAGATGAAAAATGTCCGCACCGAAGAGCAAAGTGAAATTCTCGTCTGCGAGCCAGACCCGCACTTCTCTCCCGATGGCGCGATATTCGCTCAGCAGCCTTTTTTGAGCCAGACGAGCAGCAGGGCGATATCCGCCGGGGTGATGCCGGGGATACGGGAGGCCTGGCCGATAGTGGCAGGGCGCACTTTGCTGAGCCGGATACGGGCCTCGGTCTTCATGGCCGGGATGGCATCATAGTCAATATGCGGCGGGATTTTCTTATCCTCCTGGCGCTGCATGCGGACGGCGGTGTTACGCATGCGCTCAATGTGGCCGGCATAGGCAATTTCCGTGGCAATGGGTTCCCAGAGTTCATCCGGGTAGAGCGATTTCAGCTCCGGCGGGAGGGTCTGCCACTCGTTCCCCTGGCGGCGCAGCCAGAGGTCCAGGCTGATGCCGTCCACCTTCAGTTCCGCGCGGGCACGCTCGATACCCTCATCAATGGCTTTCTGCCGCGCGGAGGCCTGTGCACCCTGCTGTTCATCCGCCAGTCCGATGGCGGCGGCGAGGGGGGTGAGGCGCAAATCAGCATTATCGTGCCGCAGCAACAGGCGCATCTCTGCCCGGCTGGTGAACATGCGGTAGGGCTCATCTGTGCCACGGGTCACGAGGTCATCCACCATCACGCCCAGATAGGATTGGTCGCGGCGCAGGATGAGCGGCTCATCTCCCCGCAGGGCGAGCATGGCGTTCGCACCGGCCAGCAATCCCTGCCCGGCGGCTTCCTCATAGCCGCTGGTACCGTTAATCTGCCCGGCAAAGTAGAGCCCGCGCACGCGCTTGGTTTCCAGGGTGGGGTGCAGCTCCGTGGGGGGAACATAGTCATATTCCACGGCATAGCCGGGGCGGATGAGTTCCGCTTTTTCCAGCCCGGGTATACTGTTGACGATGGCCTGCTGCACAAAGAAAGGCAAACTGGAGGAAAGGCCGTTCAGGTAGTATTCATCCGTGCTGCGTCCCTCCGGCTCGATGAACACCTGGTGGCGTTCCTTGTCGGCAAAGCGCACCACCTTGTCCTCGATGCTGGGACAGTAGCGCGGGCCTGCCCCCTCAATCACGCCGCCGAAGAGCGGGCTGTGCTGCAGGTTCGCGCGGATGATGTCATGCGTACCGAGGTGGGTGTAGGTGATACCGCAGGGCATCTGCTGCAGCTCAAAATCCGGCTCTGCCCAGGGGTTGAGGGTGCAGTGAGGTTCCGCATCGCGGCGCAACAGGCGGCGGCTGCGGTTGCTGAAAAGCGATGGCGGCTCGTCCCCCGGCTGCATCTCCAGCGCGGTAAAATCAATGCTGCTGCCCTTCACACGGGGGGAGGTACCGGTCTTGAAACGCGCCAGCGGGAATCCCAGTTTCGCCAGCGAGGCGGAAATGCCGCTGGGAGCGCAGCCCAGCCGCCCGCCCGGCAGGTGATCCATGCCCACATGCAGCAGGCCGCGCATGAACGTGCCGCTGCACAGCACCACGCTGCGCCCGCTGAAACGCTGCCCCCAAGTGGTGGTCACGCCGACCACGCGGCCGGCCTCTACCACAATCTCGTCCACATCCCCCTGAAAGAGCTGCACGCCCGGTGCCGTCTCCATGACCCACTTCATGCGGGCGCGGTAGGCCAGCTTGTCTGCCTGGGCGCGGGGGGAGCGCACGCTGGGGCCCTTGGAGGCGTTGAGCATGCGGTACTGGATGGCCGTGGCATCCGTGTTGAGCCCCATGGCACCGCCCAGAGCATCAATTTCACGGACGATATGTCCCTTGGCAAGCCCGCCGATGGAGGGGTTGCAGCTCATCTGGCCGATGGTGTCCAGATTATGCGTGATGAATGCCACGCTGCCGCCCAGTCGCGCCGCTGCCAGTACCGCCTCGATACCGGCATGCCCGCCGCCGATGACCAGCACGTCAAAATCTGTGGGGATTCGGAACATCTCAGGCAGTCAGCATCACAATGAGTTTGTGGAGTACATCCCGCGTATCCGTCTGGGTGGAAACCAGCTGGCGGTCAGCCAGTGCACATGCCTGCAAATCCCGGCGCGCCTTTTTCAGCGTGAGCTTTCCGCAGGAGCGGGCGGCATTGAAGATACCGTAGCAGCTGGGTGTGCCGTCCTTCTTGAGCGGCAGCAGCTTGAGCCCCTCCGGCGGCAGCTTGTTCAGCGCGGACTCGAAGGCGCGATAGTTGCCGGTGTCCGGGTGATAGGTATCCATCAGCAGGCGGGCACAGAAGCGGTTGCGAACGGTGGGAACTATGGCCGCTCGCATGATGGTGACGGCCTGCTCGCCATTCTCCAGCTGCTCATTGATGAGCCGGACAGCCTGCCGGCAGCTCCCGTTCTCAATCGCCCGCGAAATCTCGAAAATCACCCCATTGCGCGATACCGCCACCATCAGCTCCACATCCTCCACCAGCACCTTGCGCCGCTCCGGCCCCAGATACACATCCAGCTTTGCCAGCTCATTGGCAATCTGGCGCGTGCTCTCATTCACCCGGTGAACAAATAAATCCAGCGCCGCATTATCGAAGGTGATGCCATAGGGCTTTGCCATGCGCAGCGTGTGCGCGCTCAGCTCAGACTCCCAACCCGGCTTCGTGATGTCGATTTTGGAAAATTCCTTCATCTCAGCCACGCTGCCGAGCTTCTTGAAGAAGGCGCGGCGCTTGTCCATCTCCGTGGCGCTGAGCAGGAAGAAGGTGTCAAAGGGAAGATTCTGCAGAGCCTCCAGCAGCTCATCCAGCGCCTGCTGCACCGCCTCGCTGCGCGTTCCCTGCGGCGTGTCGCCCATGAAATTCGCGGCTTTCAGCCAGATGACCTTGCGACCGCCGAACATATTGACCATCATGAGCCCGGAAATCGTGCGGCGAATGATATCCAGAGCCTCATCCACCGTGGCCACCGTGCCGTCTATCACCTCATTGCCCCAGCCATCTGTCCCCTCGGCCAGCTCGTCAAAGCACTTCTGCGCGGATGAGGCGGCGGCTCCCTCATCGCTCCCGAAAAACACATAGCTGAACACATCGCCAGGCACGCGACCATTACACCAGATTTTGCCCTGTGAGTCAAAGCTTTTACCACCGCTCGCCGATAATTTACCTTGTCATGCAGCCGCCACCGTGGTAGCATCACCCCACCATGCAATTACCACCGGGCTGCAGATGGTTGCGCGAACTCCATTCCCGTCATTTTGAACAGATGGCGGCACTGGAGGAGAGCTACTATTCCCCGGAATTCATCACCCCCGCCGCAGAATCACAGCGCTGGTACGAAACTTACCCCTACACCACGGTCGTGGCCGCTGCCGGGGAAGAAATTGCCGGGTTCGTGAACCTCTTCCCGGTAAAACAGGCCGTATTTGAGGCTCTGCTGACCGGGCAGTTCAATGACCGCGACATGACATCGGATGCCGTGGTGGACCTGTCCCGCCACAGCGGGGAAACGCTGGAGATGTTTCTGAGCTGTATCGTCGTGGCGCGGCCCTTTCGCGGCAGCGGGCTGGTGCAGGCGTTGCTCCGAAAGGCCATACACCCCTACCTGCCCTATCTGCCCTGCTGCAACCGCATCATCACCGACAATATCACCGCCGACGGCGAGCGCTTCTCCCAACGCTACGGCTTCCGCCGCCTGGGCAGCTCTGCCCACTCCGGGCACCTCTATATCCAGCCCTTCGCCGATTTTGTCGGAAGAGTGTACTCCGACACATGATGCAGCTGTCGGTTAAGGCCATTTTATTCCGAACTTATTCCGAACTTTATTCCGAACTGCGCTTGCCTGTATTCATGCGTTGGAACAATTAAAGGCATTGAGCTACTTTGACAGCTCAATTGGAGTTTATCGGGTGTTCTGTGATTCTTTTGAGAATTCCGGCAAAGCTAAAAATTGTACCCGGAGGGTGCCGGAATCATATCGGGGGCTGCTTTTTTTGTCATTTTACCGGGAGCTGCGCCCGCTAACGCCGTCTTGCCTCCGGCTATGATTCTACAGCCTTTCGGGCATATGAATTCGGCTTTGACGGAACTTGTCATCTCCCCGATCAATTGCCGTTTTACGCGTTGTATTCATTTTTTCTGCGGTTGACAAATGCACCATCTCCCGTTTTTTCTGGCTCCTTCCCGTTGCAGAATACCCTTTTTCTTCAATTCGGCAATATACTTTTCAATTTGTCGAGCGGACTTGTCGCACCGTTCCGCGATTTGTTTTGCAGAAACGGAAGAATCTTCTTTAATGCATTGAATAATGAACAACTCAAGCTCGGACAAAGGGGTATTGGCAGAAGTTGCCTGCTGTAAGGCATGAAGTATCTCTTCCAGCATGAAATCAATAAACGGCGCGCAGTCTGCCAATTTACTACTCTCTTCTATGGCCTCATAATAGCCGCTCTGGACAGCATACACCATATTTTCTACCGGAAGATGTAGAAAAGCCGGATGAAGTTTTCCCAGAATCAGCGATTGCCACAGACGACCAATTCTGCCGTTTCCATCACTGAATGGGTGAATGAACTCAAACTCATAATGAAACACGCAGCTTTTTATCAGGAGGTGGTCTTCTGCGTTTGCCATCCAATCGAATAGTTGCTGCATCAATGTCGGCACCATGTGAGCCGGTGGAGCCATATGGATGAGCCTGTCACCGGCAAACACCCCCACACCTCCGCTACGGAAAGCCCCGGCCCGGGCACACAATCCATCCATCATGCAACCATGTGCCCGGAGCATATCGTTCACACAATACGCATCCCATTTTGCACTCTCGTCATAACAAAGAATGGCATTGCGAACCTCCTGCAATTGCTGAATCGGAGCAATCACACTTTTTCCTTCAAGCAGGGTGCGTACCTCATCCTCGCTGAGCTCATTACCCTCTATCGCCAGAGAGCTGTGTATCGTTTTAATGCGATTGGCCTTCCTCAAAAGCAAAGCGTCACTCTGCTCCATACGAATGGAATAACGCTCAACCAGCGCAGCTATTTCTGCTACCAGTCGAACTGCTTTGGCACTTACGCTGAAAGGTGGTGTGTATGCTCCCATGCTTCAGCGTTCATTATACACCTTTCACCGGAAATAGCCAGCCATAACATTCCCCTGTTTCAGTTTTTACGCTCCGAAAATAAACTCTATCAGGACAGAACATGGCATTTTACCACACCGCTTCTTCCGTCTTCGTCATCAAGCTAAAAAGCAAACCAGCACAGTACAGACCAGACCAGCAGGAGGCTGGGTATCCACAGGCAGCGGCGACAGAGGTAAATCCAGGGGATGATGAGGAGGGCGCCGTAAAAGAGCAGCACATCCGCCAGTGCCATATCGTACGCGAGCTCGCCGTCTATCACCATATCCGGACTGCACAGGATGCAGAGAGCGCGGGCAGGACGCAGGGGAAGCCAGTCATACAGGAAAGCGAGTCGCGGATCCCAGGCAGGGCCGGCCAGCATGCCGAGCAACAGCACCAGACTGAGTACTGCCAACAGCACTATCACGCCTTCGCGCAGGCAACGCAGCAACAGCAGACGCCGCCGGATGCGACGCGCCAGTGCTTTCTTTTCCTCCTCATCGGAAGCGGGGGTATCAGACTTCTTCGGCGTAGTCGTCATCTTGCAGAGAGGGGGTTGCGGGTGCCCCGGCAGGGGCGGCGGGAGCAGCGGGGTCTTCTGCTGTATCCTCCACTTCCTCCACATCTTCTGCCAGGTCTTCGGAGGGGTCTTCTGCCAGCTCGGCATGCACGGTGCAGAGCGAGCGGGCACGGGTCAGATCCGTCATGGTTTCGATGTAGGCGGTGCTTTCATACTCGCAGCCGGAGTGAGCCAGCATGCCGGAGCTGCGGCAGAGGCGCAGGCCGGAATTGCGCCCGGCAGACTGCGTGGTGCGAATTTCCTTCATGGCATAGCCGCGGGCGGCAGCGCAACGCATGGCTCCCACCCAGAGGGGCAGTGCCACCGTGCCGCCGTATGCCTTGTCGGCGATGGTCCGGGGGCGGTCAAAGCCCACCCAGACGGCTGCTGTCAGGTCGGAGGTAAAGCCGCAGAACCAGGCGTTGGTGTAGTTGTTCGTGGTGCCGGTTTTGCCGCCGCAGGGGAATTTGAAGCCCAGGCGCTGCATGCTGCCGGCGGTGCCGCCGGGTTTGGTAATCTGCTGCAGGATGGAGGAGACGGCCACGGCTGTGTTGCGCGAATAGATACGCGTGGCAGAGGGGGTGTTCTGCCAGACGACGCGTCCGGCAGAATCGGTGATACTCTCAATGATAAAGGGTGTGGGGCGCACGCCACCGTTGGCAAAGGCAGTGTAGGCAGAAGCAACCTCCAGCGGTGAAGCCTCCCAGGTGCCCAGATAGATGGTGGGGCCGTTCGGGCGGGTGAAAGCGGGGAATCCGCTCTGCTGGGCGGTGTTGACCACATATTCCAGCCCGGCGCGGTTGCCCACACGCACGGCCATGGTGTTGCGGCTCTTGAGCAGCCCCCAGGAGGCGGGGTGCATGCCGCTGAACTTGCCGTCGGAGTTGCGCGGGCTCCAGCGCTTGCCGCCTCGTATTTCGCCGGGCGCGATGCGTCCGTCGGAGATGAGGGTATTCGGGCTGCCGCCGCGCTCGAAGTAGGTGCCGTACACCAGAGGCTTGAATACGGAGCCGACCTGTCGCCGGCACTGCAACGCGCGGTTAAGAGGGGATTCCGTGCTGTCGCGTCCGCCCACCACAGCCAGCAGAGCACCCGTGGCGTTGTCGATGATAGTGCAGGCGGCCTGAATGTAGTTCGGCTGCATCTTATCCGCTTCCTCCGGTGTCTTATTGGCAATGAGAGCTTTGAACTGGGCGCGGGTCTGGTGGCGGTATTTCGGGTTCTTTTCGAACATGTTGACCAGACGCGTGTCGATTTCGCTCATCACATCCGCCTGCAAATCCACATCCAGCGTGGTCTTGACCCGCAAACCGCCGGAGAAGAGGATTTCATCCTTGATACGGCGGTCCTGCGTATCCAGCAGGCCGAGGATGTGGTCGACCTCTGCCCGCACGAGGTCGAGCGCGTAGTTATCATTGCCCAGGCGCTCCGGTTTGCGGGTCACGATTTTCTCCGCGAGGGCGGCGTTATATTCATTGCGGGTGATGAAGCCGTGGTCGTGCATCAGCTTGAGCACCTTGTCGCGCTGAATGAGAGCCGAGGAGGGGCTGCGATACGGCGAGAACTCATTGGGGTTGCAAACGATACCGGCCAGCATGGCGCACTCGCCCAGCGTCAGGTCGCGCGGCTGCTTGGAGAAATAGCCGTAGGCAGCGGCTTTCAATCCCAGAAAGGAGTGCCCCCAGAACACGCGGTTGATGTAGCAGCGCAGGATGGTCTCCTTGTCGTAGGTGGCTTCAATACGCCTGGCCAGCGCCATTTCCGTGAATTTGGCGGTGAAGTTACGCTCGCGGTGGTTATAGGTTTTCTTGGCCAGCTGCATGGTGAGGGTGGAGCCACCCTGCGTGGTGCGCCCGTGCTTGAACACCTGCCCCACGGCTCGCAGCATGCCGCGCGGGTCGATACCGCCGTGCTTCCAGAAGGAGCGGTCCTCCTGCATGATGAGCGCATCAATGAAATAACGCGGCACTTCCTCATGCAGGTTGGCAATGGAGCGGCGGTTCTCCCCATGCAGGGTACCAATCTCATTCCCCTTGCGGTCCAGCACAATCGTGCGCTCCGGCATGCGCGTCACCTGCGTCAGATCATACCGCCCGGCGCGGATGCCGTACACAATCGCCATGATGATGGCAGCCAGCCCCCCCACAAATGCCAGACTGATACACACTCGCAGCGGCAGAACAACCAGCGTCGGCGCATGGCGCGTCACAAACCAGATGATGCGGAAGGGAAGAGTCAGCAGCCGCCAGACAGCCCGCCAGAAGCCCAGCCCTTTCTTCGGCGGGCGGCGAAACTCGTTCAACGGGTTCACCTCCTCCGCGCCGCCGCGCGGCTCCAATCGCCCGTGTGACGGGTGGATGGGGGTGCCGAAGGCGTTGTCCGGGTCACTCTCCTCCCGGTATTCCTCCTCCTGAGGCGGCATCTCGGTATGGTGGCGGTAGTACACCTCTTCCTCCTCCTCCTCCTCGTATTCCGGCGGTTCCGGGCGTGTGCTGCGCTCTGCCCTCACCCGCGGCCGTGGAGCTGCCTGCCCGCGAATACAGCCCCGCCCGCCGCGCCCGGCGGCAGGGAATTCTTCATCGGCTTTGTAACGCGCGCACATGCAGAATTAGTTAAGAAATCTTCAACACCGCCAGCATAACACGAAAACCCCGACTCTGCAAGGGGGAAAACAGACAGAATGATAGCGATTCATTCCCTCCTCGCTCGCGACAGCGAGCTTTCACAGGGGCAATGTCCCCTTTCACGTTCTCTCCCGACACCCCCTCTTGCGAAAATTTTTTATCCCGCATCACAGGCGGGGTAAAGGGGGGCATGAAGTGAAGATGAAAGGATATATGTTGCAGTCTGCCTGTTTTGTGTTATATCTGGATGCGGGTTGACACACAACCCGCTACCACTATGAATGACTCATATCATCATCAACAGGTCAGCCTCCCGGCTGAAAAGTCACACATGCCCAACACCAATACCACCAATTCCTCTATGAATACAATAACTAACGATACAAACGCCGGCATTGCTCCCGCGAGCAATGGTTCTTCCTCCCGTTCCCGTATCCGCACCGTCATTCTGGCTGCCGGAACGCCTCTTTGCGAACAACCCTCCGATGGCGGCACTTATAGTGTCGCTGATGGCGGTTTCACCATCGGTGAGGGCGGCGCATACGTTACCGCCCGCGTCACGATCGATGACGGCGGCACGCTGTTCATCAGCAACGCTGCCGGTAAAGTCGTATTATCCGTCGGCGGCGGACTGGGCGACTGGACCAAGACCAAAGACCCGACCACCTGGCATGGCAAAGGCTCGGCTTTCCTCCCGGAGGGTACTTATACCGTGTCCGGCTCGGTTGTCAATGACCCGATGAATTATCCTGAACACAATCTCCTCTACTTCCGCTATGAGGTGATGACTCAGTACACCGTCACCGATGAGGATGACGAGGACGAGGATAAGGAGGAAGAGTCGCCCACCTGCGATATCTGTGGCTGCGGCAATGATTCCGGCAACAATATCGGCAATCGTAAGGAAAATACCCCCGGCTCGCCCGATGAGGAATGCAACGGCTCGGTCAGCCCCACCTCTGCCCCCGGCGGCAACGACGGCGGCGCGGCTCCTGCGGCGCTCGCGCTTGCGGATGTTGATGCGTCCGGGACTGCCACCGTTTCGGATGCTTCCTCCACGTTCATGCGCTATGATTCGGTCTGGCGCTGGACGGCTCAGGCGCAGGATGGTGTGCTGACCATTCGCCCCACTTCCGGCCGCCGCATGACCTTTGCCCTTGTTCCCGGCGATTCGGTGGCGCGTCCCACCGCGCTCACGCGTCATCATGCGGTGCGCGTGGAGCTGCAGAATGCGGATTTGTCGCCCTGCACTTCCGGCTCGCCTGCCTTCCGGACGCTCACGGAGGCTTCCGGGCGACGCGTCCGTTTCGATGCTCAGGGCGCGGTCGCAGCGGTCATCTCCGCTTCCGGACGGGTGACCACGGCGGCGGAGCATGCCGCGCAGGTGCAGGAGCGTTTCGCGAATGACGGCAGTCTACTCTCGGTCTACTCCCCTGCCCAGGGGCTCATGCTCTGCTCCGATGGGGACAACGGAGAAAAAATTCTTTCCTGGTTCGCTCCCGCGCAGGTAACGGTGGATGAATCCGGCAATTATGCCACCTCCGGCGAGCCTTACAAAACTTCCACCCACCTGACCACCATTGCCAACGGCGTGGAAACGACCACGGTGACGCGTCAGCAGGCCGGGCTTCCCGCCTACACGGAGACCCGCACGGACGACGGCTCCACGGTGACGGTTATCAAGGGCACGGGCGAGGACACCATCGTTCATACCTGGGCCACGACTTATCCCGAGGTGGGGCTCATGCAGGTCGTGGAGACGGTGAGAAAGGGCTCTGCGGGTGCCGCTCCTGCTTCCTGTTCCTGCGAGCGTCGCAAGCTCACGGAGGGCGGCTGGCTCACCATCAGTCGGACGGAGGGCTACGGCACAGAGCTGGCTCGTACCACGACTTATGATTACAACGAGCAGTTCCTTGTCTCGCGCATCAATCGCCCGGACGGCGGCTACACGGAATACGCCTACGATGCTGACGGGCGCGTGACGCAGGAAATCTCCCCCTGGAGCAACGGCGGAAAGCAGCGCACGCGACGGGTTTATGCCGCAAGTTCCACCCGCTTCTACGACAACCGCCCCATCAAGGTCTACACGGATTATCAGGATGCCGGATCAACCGGCTGGCTCAATATCAAGGTGGTGGATTACACCTACGAGGATTCCGCCGCCGTGGAGCGCACCACCGCTGTCACCCACATTGCGGGCACATCGCAGGTGCAGACCTCAATAGAAGAAAACTATGGCGAACAGCCTGCCTATGCCTACGCCGCCGGGAAGCCGAAGTTCAGTCAGGATATCAGCGGGGTGCAGACCTGGCATGAGTACGCCGCCACCACCGAACACGGGGCGATGCACAAGCATACCGCCATCACCAAAGCCAACGGCTCATTGGTGGCAGCACAGAGTCACATGACGGAAGAATTCATCGCCGCCGACGGTACGACCTCCTTTGAACAGGAGTGTATCTGGAACGGCACAGAATGGCTCTTGCTCAACTCCACGGCCTATGAATACGATGAGCAGCAGCGCGTGGTGAAAACCACCCATGGCAACGGGCGCTTCTCCACAACAATCTGGATGTGCTGCGGGCGACTTTCGGAAACGAATGAGGACGGCATCACGACCACCTACGGCTACAACTCCGCCCACCAGCTGGTGGAGACGATTCGCGCTGAGGTGAAAGACGGCGATGTCATCGTGACTCCCGAAACCATCACGACCTACACCCGCGATGCTGCCGGACGTGCGCTGACCACCCGCCGCGACATCGGCGCGATGACTACGACGGAATCCACGGAGTATGATATCCTGGGTCGCGTGACCCGCCAGACGGACATCCTCGGTCGCGTCACCACCACCGCCTACAGCACGGACGGTCTGACGACCACCACGACTACGCCCGCCGGTGCGACGACGATTACCCTGCGCAATGCCGACGGCTCCACGCAGAGCATCAGCGGCACGGCGCAGCGAGAGCTGCACTACAGCTACACCCGCAACGGCAACAATCTCGCCACCACGGTGACGCTTGCCGACGGCAGCATCCTGAACCAAAACATTACCAACGGCAATGGGCAGACTCTCGTGACCGCCACGCCGAACACGCTCGGCGGCTTCATCTACACCCGCAGCGAATACAACGCCAAGGGTCAGCTCACGAAGCAGTATCAGGACACCGGCTCCGACACGGAAACCACCGCCCCGACGCTCTACGAATACGACAGCTTCGGTAACATGACCAAGCAGACGCTCGCGCTATCCGATAGCCCTACTCCGCTGAACTCACCTGTCACGGAGATGGCTTACAGCGTAGAATCCACAGTTGAGGGTGTGTTCAGCGTCACGACCAGCACCCGCTACAATGCGGAGGGTAATCCGCTGCTGAGCATGCAGAAGTCACTTATCTCCCATCTGTCCAATGCAGTAGAAAGCAAAAATCTAACAATTGACGAAAGAAACTTGACTTCAACGCAATGGGTAGAGTATCATGTCGGAACGAAGCGCAAGTCCTACAACTCCCTGCCCACCAGCAACATCACCGCAGAAACGGTGAGCGTGGACGGTTTTGCGCTTTCGCAGACGGATAACGCAGGAGTGACAACCACCAACGGACGCAGTTACACCGCCACCGGGATGATTCAAACCCGAACGGATGGCCGAGGCAACACGACCACCACGGTGACAGACACCGCCGGGCGCCCGCTCACAATCACGGATGCCGCCGGAAATGTGACCACCACGGTCTATGACTCCGCACACGACCTGCCCGCCACGGTGACGGATGCACAAGGCAACACCTCCTGCTACCGCTACGATGCACGCGGTCGCAAGGTCGCGGAGTGGGGAACGGGAATACAGCCGGGATGTTTCGGTTATGACGATGCCAACCGCATGACCTCGCTGACGACCTTCCGAGCCTCCGAGGAAACGGTATCGACCAACCCGAGCGAACGCACAGACGGCGATACGACTACTTGGAGCTACCACGATGCCTCCGGCATGGAAACCGCCAAGACCTACGCGGACAACTCATCCGTGGTGAAAACCTACGATGCCTACAACCGCGTGCTGACGGAAACGGATGCCCGTGGCAAAGTCAAAGCCCATACCTATGAACAAGAACGCGGTCTGTTGCTGAGTACAAGTTACTCAGACAATACTACGCCCCGAGCCTATACCTACAACCACCTCGGTCAGCCCACGCAAGTGACGGATGCCGCAGGGGTGCGCTCGCTTGGCTACAACTCCTATGGCGAGCAGGAATCCGACTCGCTCGTAGCCGACAGCGTCACCCACCTCATCACGGAAAGCCGCGATGCCAAAGGTCGCTCCACGGGCTACACCTACGCGAAGAACGGCACGGTACAGCAGACGGTCACCACGGGCTACGGCTCAGATGGGCGTATCGCTACCGCCGGATTCGTCCACGGCGGCGCGGCAAAGCAGTTCAGCTATGAATACATGGCAGGCACTCACCTGCTGGAAAAACTCACGATGCCGAACAATATGAGCCTCACCCAGAGCTACGAAATACAGCGCGATTTACTCACCGGCATGGCGTACCATCGCGGCACAACACTGGTATCCAACCGTCAGTACAGCTATGATACCCTCGGTCGCCCGACGGCCCGCAATACCTCCCGCCAAGGCTCGGTGAAAAACGACAGCTTCGGCTACAACACCCGCAGCGAGCTCAACACCGCGACAGTCAGCGGCAGTAACTACGCCTATGACTACGATGATATCGGCAACCGAAACACGGCACAGGAAGTAACGGAAGAGATTATCAACTACACGGCGAATAATCTCAACCAGTACACCGCCGTGGGTGATTTCTCTCCCTCCTTCGATGCCGATGGTAATCAAACGTTGGTGAAAACCACCACGGGTATCTGGAGCATCACCTACGATGCCGAAAACCGCCCGGTAAACTTCACCAATGCAGAGACGAACACGGTCATCGAATGCGACTACGACCACATGGGCCGCCGCGCCACCAAGAAGGTAACAGTAGACGGGAGTATCACGCTCCATCAGCGCTACCTCTACCGAGGCTACCTGCAAATCGCCTGCTGTGACCTTACCCGCAGCAACCACCCGGCACTCTGGCTCATCACCTGGGATCCGACCCAACCGATAGCC
>CAYYKC010000053.1:15114-16149 GCA_964471605.1 uncultured Akkermansia sp.
CCGATAGCCACCCGCCCGCTGGTCATCCAAAAGGATGCCACATGGTACACATACGGCTGGGACTTGACCAAGAATATCTGCGAACTCTACGGCTCAAACGGTTACATTCGCACAAGCTACACCTACACTCCCTATGGTGAAGTAACAGCCAGCGGCGATGTTACCCAGCCCATCCAATGGAGCAGCGAGTACAATGATACCGAACTCGGTTTGGTGTACTACAACTACCGCCATTACAATCCGCTGGATGGGAGATGGTTGGGAAGAGATAAAGTTAATTCAATTTTTTACAATTTATATGCATATTGCCGAAATATAATACAATCTAATAGTGACTATATAGGATTATTTAGCATTGTTCCTTATAATGTATTTAGTTATGAAGAAAAAGGATATTTTTTAAATATAGATAATCCATACATGTTGGCTATTTTGTTCTATTGGTATTACCGTTCCGGGATAGGTGAGCAAATTCTATATAATGCAAGGATTCTTGAGAATTTTGACAATGCATACGTTTCCGCTGTTAAAGAAATAAGATGGAAAGGCATTAACTATTTTGCTGAAAATAATATCGAAAACGGGCAAGCTTATGCAATATCAAGTAGTATAACAGCTAGTTCTGGAGCAGGTAATTATATACTTCAGAGATACAAGATTAAAGCAGGATTAAGCATAAGCAAACAAAGTCAATATTACATATACGAAATAAAAATGCATTTAGAGGATACATATGATTTTGATTTAAAAAATATTTTTGATGAATATGAGAATGTTTTATGGAGCGAAGTTTATAGAGATATCGCTAGCATTATTGCCAATTTGTTGGCACATTGTAGCAAGAGTTTACTTTTTTTAATGTTATCTCCGCCTAAATCGTTTAATACAATTGGTGTAGCAATATATACAGAAAAATTGAAATGTTTAGTTATTGATGAGTAATTAAACAATCTCGAGCCCTGACAAGAAATTGTCAGGGCTTTTATGTACGACCGACGCGATATGCGCACTGCGGTGAAAGTCCGCGAGGAGCCG
>CAYYKC010000054.1:0-15883 GCA_964471605.1 uncultured Akkermansia sp.
AGAAAGCACAAGACCTCACGTTTCTACTACCAGCAGATTTGAAACAGACCCAAACGGGTACGTTTCCCTGTCATTTTGCTTGATTACCAAGAATCAAGCAGGTATAATACCCGCGCTATGGCGGGTAAGATTCGCATCAGTCCGATTAAATGGTTATTCCTGGGGCTTCTGGTCACCGGGTTTATCGCCATTGTCGGTTATATCGCATGGTTGCAGGCCCGCGTCCCGAAATCCCCGCACCAAGGAACGCAGAGCATTTACAATCAGGACACACCACTCGCCACCATGCCTGACCGGTTAATCATCGGGCTCATCCAGCTGCGACCGGAGGAGATTGTCAAAATCCCGTTCATCGATGGTTTTGAATCACCCATCGGGGCTGATAACGGTGCCATGGCCTACGATGCCCAGCCCTTCGGCAGCCCCAATCCGCAACGCGGGGGCAACCACTGCGGGCAGGATCTCAATGGTATCGGCGGGCAGGACACTGATGAGGGAGACCCCGTGCGCGCCGCCGCCCGCGGGCTGGTCATCTACTGCGGCAAGCCCTCACCGGACTGGGGCAATGTCGTGGTGTTGGCGCACCGCATCCCCGGGGATGCCCGCATCATTCAGACCCTCTACGCCCACCTGAAAGACATCTGCGTCACCCCCGGGCGACTGGTACCCCGAGGAACGAAAATCGGCAGCATCGGCACCGCAGAAGGTCGATACCCGGCCCACCTGCACTTTGAAATGGTAGCATCTCGCTGTGTGGAAGCCGGCATGCCCGGCTACAGCCCGAAAGGTGTCATGAATCGGCTGGATCCGGAAGAGTTGATGAATCACCACCCCGCACCGCCCCACCCGGATGTGTACGACAGCATTCGCCGTCTCCGCATCCGCGAAGCCGCCCTGCAGGCGCCGGATAACAAACCTGCATCCGTCCCCGAGGGAGCCATCCCCGTCACCCCCTCTCAATTCCTTTAACTGACACAACATTATGAGCCGCAATATCATCCTTTTCCTCTGTGCTTTCCTGGCCACCATCGGCATCAGCATCGGCATCTTCTGGCTGCTGGGCGTTCGCGCTGATGATTTGGCCAAAATCGTACGCAAAGATGCCCCCACGACCGTAGCCCCGGCTCAGCCCGAGCAGCCCAAGGCAGAAGAACCCGCCCGCCCGGAGCCGAAACCCGTGGCAGAATCGGAGCCGGCACCTGCCCCGAAGCCTGCACCTGCCCTGCGCACGGAGCCCGTGGTCACCACCCCCACCGCAGAGCCGGAACCCGCTCCGGAGCCGACACCGGCTCCGCTGAAGCTGGCAGAGACTCCCCGCAATGCAGAGCATGCAGCCGCTCTCACCGCCGCTGCGGCCATGGCAACGGACAACCCGCAGGAAGCCCTGCAGCGCCTGGTGGAAAAGGGAGAAATGACCCCGGAAGCCGCCGCTGCACTGGCCGCCTGGGCTGCCAATAACAAGGTGAAAGCCGTGGAAGAAGTGGGCAACAGCCGTCGCGCCAACGGCGACCGCGTGACCCGCTACCGCATCGTTTCCGAAAACGGGCAGGAGGACCTCCTGCTGGACGTGGTGACCACCCGCGATGGCTCCACCATCGTGGAAAGTGTCAAGACTACCTCGGCCGATAAAACCACCATCAGCGCCACCTGCGACTCCATCACCGTGGCGGAAGGCTTCGTGGAAGCCGTGCGCCGGGGCGACATGAACACCGCCCGCAACATGGTCACCGGCACAGAGGTGTCGGATGCCACTGTAGCCGGCCTCTGCATGATTTTCGAGGAGGGCGAGTTCAAACTCCGTCAGCAGGCTCCCATCCGCAATACCTTTGAGAACGAAACCCACTCCGGCTACATCGTCTATGTGGAATCCCGCAGCAGCGACAAGCCCGCCAACATCGGCATGGAGCTGGAAAAGGCGCAGGACAAGGGCTGGCTGGTCAAGGCCGTGGCGCTGGATGCCCTGCTGAGCAGCTATGAGGGGCTGGCCACCGCTGAGGGCGGGCACTACTTCCCCATCGTCAAGAACCCCAAGGGCGGCGATTCTCTGGCCCTCTTCTTCGCTTTCAACGAATCGGCGCTGACCCCGCGCTCCCTGCGCCAGCTGCAGATTGTGGCGGAGCTGCTGAAGCAGAGCAAGGGCAAGCTCAACATCTCCGGCCACACCGATGACGTGGGCTCCGAGAAATACAACCAGAAGCTCTCCGAGCGCCGCGCCGACGCGGTGAAAGAAGCCCTTGTTTCCTTCGGCGTGCAGGCCGAACAGATAACCGCCCACGGTCTGGGCAAGAGCCAGCCGCGCCGCACCTACACCAACGAGGCCTCTGAGCAGGAGGTCAACTACATCCGTGGTGAGAACCGCCGCGCTGAGATTTACCTCGACTTCGAGTCATGAAGTACCGGCTGAGGCCACAGGAAGCAGCGCATGACTACGCTGCCGAGCTGAATCCGGAGCAATACGCCGCCGTCACCACCACGGCACGCCACGCGTTGGTCATCGCCGGCGCGGGCAGCGGCAAGACCCGCACGCTGACCTACCGCGTGGCCTGGCTGCTGGAGCAGGGCGTGCCACCGTGGCGCATCCTCCTGCTGACCTTCACGAACAAAGCCGCCCGCGAGATGTTGGAGCGTGTGGAGCAGCTCACCGGCACTGCCCCCGGCATGCTCTGGGGCGGTACCTTCCACTCCATCGCCAACCGACTCCTGCGCCGCCATGCCGAGCGACTGGGCTACCGTCCCGGCTTCTCCATCCTGGATTCGGATGACCAGCGCGCCCTCATGCGTGCCCTCGTGAAGCAACACCACGGCAAAACCGCCAAAAACGACCGTTTTCCCAAGGCAGAGGTCATTCTCTCCCTGCACAGCCTGGCCGTCAACACCGGGCAGGACTGGCAGGACGTGCTGGAGAGCGACTACCGGCATCTCTCGCGCTACGCCGACACGCTGGAGGCCATCTACCGCGATTACTGCGCCCGCAAGCAGGAGCAGAATGCCATGGATTTTGATGACCTGCTGACCAACCTGCTGCAGCTGTTGCAGGAGCACGCTGATATCCGCGCGGAGCTGCAGGATCGCTTTGCCCATGTGCTGGTGGACGAGTATCAGGACACGAACCTGCCGCAAGAAAAAATCATCGCCCTGCTGGCGGGCGGTATCGGCAGCAGCCTCATGGTCGTGGGAGATGATGCCCAGAGCATCTATTCCTGGCGCGGCGCAGATGTGCGCCACATCCTGAACTTCCGCGACCATTATCCGCAGGCAGAGGTATACCGCATCACCACCAATTACCGCAGCGTGCCCGCCATTCTGGATATCTCCAACGCGGCCATCGCCCTGAATGCCGACCGGATTCAGAAAGACCTGCGCCCCGCCCGCGAGAGCAACCGCATGCTCCCCGCCGTCATCCCGGCCCCGGATAACCGCACAGAGGCCCGCTTCATCGCCCAACGCATCGATGAGCTGATGGCCGGCGGCATCCCCGGAAAGGACATTGCCATCCTCTACCGCGCCCACTACCACAGCACGGACGTGCAGATGGAGCTGTCGCGCAACCACATCCCCTACCGCATCACCAGCGGTCTGCGCTTCTTCGAACAGGCTCACGTCAAGGACGTGGTCGCCTTCCTGCGCCTCCTCTGCAACCCCGGGGACGAAATCGCCTTCCGCCGCATCGTCTCCACCTTCCCCCGCGTGGGTGAAGCCACGGCGGGCAAGATGTGGGTCTCCTGGCGGGAAACCGCTATGGCCTACCTGAACGCCCACCCGGAAACGGAGCGCATTCTCGCCCCGCACAGCGAGGTGTTCGCCAAGACTGCCGTGCCCGCAGCCGTTCGCCCGCATTGGGCGGCTTTCCTGAGCCTCATGGACTCCCTCCACCCGGAGGAGAAGGAACTCCTCCCCGCTGAGCTGGTGGCAGCCGTACATGCCTATCTGGAGCCTTGGATGCGCACGGCCTACGAGAACTATGACGAGCGAGAGGACGACCTGCACCAGCTCGCCCGCACCGTGGGCGAGGATGAAAATCTGGAGAGCTTTCTGGCACAGGTGGCCCTGCTCAGCGAGGTGGATCAGAGCAGCATCGCGCCGGATGACGACTGCGTAACCCTCAGCACCATCCATCAGGCCAAGGGGTTGGAATGGAAGGTGGTGTTCCTCATCTTTCTGGGAGAGGGGCTCTTCCCCCACCGCCGCGTCATGGACAGCGGTAATCCCACCGATATGGAAGAAGAGGTGCGCCTCTTCTACGTGGCGCTCACCCGGGCGCAGGACCAGCTCTACCTCAGCTTCCCCCGCTACAACGGACGCAGCTACGATTCCCAATTCTGTCCGCCCTCACGCTTCCTCACCTCCCTGCCCTCCGACCTCATGGAGCTGTGGGAAGTCGGATAAACGATTGGCATTTATTCAAATAGCGCTCAGCGTCGATGGATTATTTCCCATCACCATAACGTATACCAGGGGTCGTAGTGCTGCTGATTTTCGCTTACCCAGGTCTTTAACACCTTTTCTGCCGCCGGGGAAAGAGTTCCGCAAAGCGGGTAAGAGGCATCTTAGCGCTCGGGGGCGCGGATGACCAGACCCACCAGCCATGCACCCCGTCAAACCCGACCCGATGATAACCGCCCAGATAGCTCAGCGGGAACCTCAGGCCACAGGCGCGGACAACAGCCAGCCGACCCTCTTCAGAAAGGTTTTCATGCGGCTTCACCGTACCATGCAGCAGGCGTTCCGTCAACCCGATTCAGACATTGTAACACAGGCCTCCTGCATTCATTCTGCTGAATAGGTCTGCAACAGCTTGACGGCATCCTGCGCCAGACGGTAGATGGCAGCCTCCTTGTCCGTGATAGCCGGCACTCCCCAGAGAGTAAAGTCATTGTGGGCGACAATGTTGAAATACATCCCACGCAGACAGGTCAGACACCACAGCCACTCCCCGCGCTCCAAGCCCGGGAAATGGGCTCTGACGGCATCCTGCCACTCCTGCAGGGCATAGGAGTAATGGGATTCATAGACCCCGCGAGTCAGTTCCGGGGCTTCATACCCCATGCGGTTCAGGAAGCAGAGCACCTCTTCCCCCGATGCGACGGAAGAATCCTTCCAGCGAGTGATGGGAGCCGCCAGCCAGGAATAGATGATATCCTCCGCGCTCCCGGTATGGCGAACTTCGTGGAGAGCCTCCAGACAAACGGCATTGTACTGCTCGGACACATAGGCCAGCGTATCGCGGTACACATCTACCTTGTGCCCGAAATGATAACGAATCAGCCCGACGTTCACCCCGGCTTCATCCGCCAGCGGGCGAAGCCCCGTACCCTCATAGCCCAGGCGGGTGAAGAGCTGCACTGCCGCGCGCATGATCTGCGCCTTTGTTTCATCGGACTTGCTCATGACTCCCGGCGCTGCTTCTTTTTGGTTTTCTTTGTCTCCTTTTCCTGCTGCCATTGCAGGATATGGGCTCTGTCCTCCGCGCAGAAACGCTTTAATTTGGTGCGGGAGGTCTTGCCGCCGTATTCGCGGAGGTACACCATGCTATTCTGCTCATCGTAGCGCTGGAGTTTGGCAAAGAGGGTCATATTCCCCTGCGCGGCATGCCAGGTGCGGTAGCCGCGGTCAGCCAGGCGGTCACGCATGGCATCGATATCCTTTTCGCAGTCCTCCACGCCTTTCTTGAGCAGCATCTCCACCTCCTGCACAAAGCCGTTGTAGCCGTCGATACCCACCATCAGCCTGCCGGAGGGCGATACGACCGCCATGGACGGCTTGCGGGACAGCCCGTAGCGGAGGGAAAGCCGATTGATGGCGTTGCGGGAATAACGGGCGTGGTCACGCGTGGCATCATCTATGCTCGCGCCGCTGTCCAGCTTCACGCGCACCACCCTGTCGCGGCACCATTCATTGAACTCCGGCGAATCCAGCAGAGCCTCTCCCAGCTCCTTGCTCTTGGGGCTGATGACCGAATCATGGAACCAGATAATCATCGGGCGGCACTCGCGGTGTGCAAAGCGGATGGCGCGCCCGTAATCCTCCATCCACCCGTTCCCGCCCCGGCGGTTCTCAAAGGCATTGGTAATCCCCTCAATTTCCTTATCGGGATTGTCCGGGTCGGTGAAATAGACCTCGCCCTCCGCGCCATTGTCAATCTGTGCCAGCTCCTCAGAGGTGGACACATTGTAATTCACCGCATTGGGATCACCCGTACCGGGCACGAGGGGATTGCCCACCTGTGGCATGGCATCCTCAAAGCCCATCATGGTGCGGCGCTCATCCTGCGTTTTTTCCTCCGGCTGCGTCTGCCGGAGAGAGCAGGAACCCAGCAGCACAGGGAACAGCAGCGTCAACAGGGCTGTACTCCGGAGGCTCATGCGGTCGGTTCCGAGCGTTTCACCGCCTGCCATGCCTCTTCCATGCGCTCGGCAGAGGCATCCCGGAGGCTGATTCCCTCCTGTTTCAGGCAACGTTCCAGTGCATTGAAACGGCGTTCAAACTTGCGGTTGGCGGCATCCAGCGCAAGCTCCGGGTCAATGCCGCGACGGCGGCACAGATTCACAATCACAAAGAGCAAATCGCCCAATTCCTCCTGCACATGCGGGTCATCATCCGGCAAAGAGAGTGTTTCCTCCACCTCTGCCGTCTCTTCGCGAATCTTTTCCACCACCCCGGCGTGATCCGGCCAGTCGAAGCCCACCTTGGCCACCTTTTTGGTGATTTTCCAGGTACGCAGCATGGAGGGCAGCCCCTTGCCGCAATCCTGGAGGTAGGGTTTATCCTCAATGGCATGTTCCCGGCGCTTGATGGCATCCCACTGCGTCAGCACCCCCTCCGTGTCCTTCACTTCAGATTGTCCGAAGACATGCGGGTGACGGCGCACCAGCTTGTCTGCCAGCTCGCAGGCAATTTCTGCCATACCAAAACCGGCCTCCGGGTTTTCCTGCGCCATTTCGGCATGAAAAATCACCTGCAACAGCACGTCGCCCAGCTCCTCGCGCATGTGCGCCCAATCGCGCGAACGAATGGCATCGATGCACTCATAGCATTCCTCCAGCAGATTGCTGATGATGGAATCATGCGTCTGCTCCGCATCCCACGGGCAACCGCCGGGGCAACGCAAGCGGTGCATCACAGCGATGGCACGCTCTATCTGCCGCTCCGGTTCGCGGCAGTTTATCATCTCCTCATCCGTCATCATTTTTCCAATCTTCCGATACGGGGGTTATTGGTGCGGAACCCGCGGGTATGGTTGGCGTGTTTGGATTTGGCAATCTGCGCCGGGCATTCCTTACGCTCGTTGGAAGCCTTACCGGCCAGGATGTCATCGATATGTTCCACCATGCTCCAGGCTACGCGGCGGCGCTGGTATTTGCGCCACAGCAAATCGCGCAGAGCCTGCCAGATTTCCGTCGTGAACTCTGCCGGGGTGAACTCCACCTCATCGCGCATGCTGCGCCCCACCTTGGGCGCGACCATCAGCTGCCACCAGCCACCGAAGTGCTGCGCCTCATAAATGACCTTGTTGCCGTCCTCGTCCTTATCCTGCCAGGAGAATTTTTCCATTGCGATTGATTGCGTTAATCGTTAGCGACCCCGACGACCGCCGCCCAGCTCGCGGTTGATGCGGTTCACATCATCGCGCATCGTGGGCGTGATTTCCTGCACATTGTTACCACCGGTGTTCAGGGAAATGATGAGTGGCTTCGAGCGGTTGCCCTGGTTGTCGTACTTGTAAATCACACGCTGCACCAATTTCCCGCCGGGGTTGGAGAACATACGCTCCTCCACCAGACGGGCACGGCTGTCATAGCCGTAGGACACCTTGTAAATGACGTTTTTCTTGGTATGGTCGTAGATGAGACAACCCACCAGCTGACCGTACTTCCCCTCCGTGTAGTCATTCACGGCGGCCAGACGACCGCTGGGAGAATAGGTGGAACAGCGCATCCCGCGCCAGCCGGCCTGGCGCTGGTAGATGGAGCGCGAACCATCCGGATGCCGCATCACACGCACCATATCGCCGCTCTCCGTCAGGTTTACCCCCTGTCCCTGCACCGGCACCAGCAGCGCCAGACCGACACAGAGCATCGTGAACAACTTTTTCATGCGAGCATTGTAACCGTTTCCGCCACTCATGGCAAGCGCAAAGCACGTCGCGCACGCACTGCGCGGGGAGGGAAGCCGCCCCTTTCCCGGCATCAGAAATCATTAACCGCGTCAATGAGCTCTTTGAGCCGTGCGTAGGCACCTGGTTTGAAGGTAAAGGAGATATGCGGCATGTGCGCCAGCAGAGCATCAGGGTCAGCAGAATCCTCGCGCAGCTGCGTCACGTCGTTCTCCGGCAGGATGTCGGCAAAGTCCTTGCTTATCCAATCCAGCGTCTCCTGCGGAGCTGCCGTATTCATGCGCAACACCGCTTTTTTCCCGTCAAAGTAGTAGGAATGGAAGCGGCTGTAGAAGCGGGCGATGTAGTTGTACGCATCCTCCGCGCTCTTACTCACATACAACAGGCTCATATCCTCCGGGGAAATGAGCTTATCCGCCAGCAGTTCCTTGTTGGCAAAGCGAACCCAGCGCGCCCAGAACGTCTCCCCGGGCGGGTCAAGCAGCACTACCGGGAAAATGGTGCATTTACCGGTCTGCATCAGCGTCACCGTCTCAAAAATCTCATCCATGGTGCCGAAGCCGCCCGGGAAGGCCACCAGGGCGTGCGTCTGCTTCAGCAGATTGAGCTTGCGGGTGAAGAAATAGTAGAAGTTCATCATCTTATCGCTGCCGGCCACCACCGGGTTGGGGTGCTGCTCAAAGGGCAGCGTGATATTGAGCCCGAATGATTTTTCGCGCCCGGCCCCTTCGTTGGCCGCCTGCATGATACCGGGGCCGCCACCCGTGATAATCATATAGCCGTGTTCCGCCGCCAGACGGGCGAATTCCACAGCCAGCTTATAGCTATCCTCCTCCGGCTTGATACGGGCAGACCCGAAACAAGTAATCTTGCGGACATTGCGGTAGGGGTGGAACATCTTATCCGCCACAAACAGCTCATCCAGCGAGGTGTTCATGATTTCCAGTTCATGCTCGCCCAGCTCACTGGCGGCGGCATTCATCACCGTGGCCAGCATCTGCAGCACCGTATCCGGGTCATGTGACCCGCAGAAACGGCGGGAAAGGTCATACAGGTTCGCATCCAGCACGGGATTTCCCGTACTCACCGGAATGGAAACCGCCACCGGACGCTCGGCACGGCTGTTCAAATCGCGCGCTGCAAGAAATTCGGGTCTGCTCATAATGCTATGATGCATCATCAGCATACAATTGTCACGCCCAAAATTTATTTCTGAGGCAATTAAATAATTATTTTAACGACCATCCTCCTCCCGCACGGCCGGTGTCAGCGATTACCTCCGTTTACAGGATCTCCTCGAAGAAACCGCCGCCGAGGAGGCGCTCGCCGCGCTGTTCATCCGGGGCATAGAAAGCACAGACCTGACCGAGAGCGAGCGCACGCACGGGCTCATCAAAATCCAGCTGCACACGCCCTGCTTCCAGCGGAGTGCAGGTGGCATGCACGGCAGGAGCACGATAACGCGGTTGCGCCATGACCCGCTCCGGCAACGGCCGCAGGGTATTGCTCACCCCGCCCACCACGGCGCGGCGGGTGTACAAGCCGGGTGTCTCCTGCCCCTCGTAGCCGAGGATGAGTCGGTTACGCGCCAAATCCTTGCCCACCACCACGTAGGCTACTCCCTCCCGAGGAGAGGCTACATGGTGTCCCTTGCGCTGTCCCATGGTGAAGAGATGCAAACCGTCATGCCGTCCCAGCACCCGGCCGTTGATATCCACAATATCGCCGGGATTGTCCGGCAGGTAGTGGCGCAGGAAGTCACTCATCTTCACCTGCCCGATGAAGCAGATACCCTGTGAATCTTTCTTCCCGGCATTGGGAAGGCCGAAGCGACGGGCTATCTCGCGCACCTGCGGCTTGGTAATCCGCCCCACGGGGAAAACGGCGTGTGCCACCTGCTCCGGGCGCATGAGCGCCAGGAAATAGGATTGGTCCTTGTTCACATCCGCCCCGCGCAACACATAGCTACCCTCGCCCTCCACATCCAAGCGTTGGGCATAATGCCCCGTGGCCACGGAGGAGAAGCCCTGCTCCAACGCATAATCCAGCAGCACGCCGAACTTCATCTCACGGTTGCAGAGCACATCCGGATTGGGGGTGGAGCCATTGCGGTAGCCCTCGATGAGGTAGTTCACCACACGGTTGCGGTACTGCTCAATGAGATCAACCACGCGGAACTCGATACCCAGCTTGCGGCAGACTCCAAGTGCGTCCTCGATATCCCGCTCCCAGGGGCATTCACCGGGGATATTCTCATCATTGACCCAGTTTTTCATGTAGGCGGCCACCACCTCATGCCCCTGCTCCGTGAGCAAGGCGGCCGCCGCCGCGCTGTCCACCCCGCCGCTCAATGCTACCAGTATGCGTGCCATGATCTCAGCCCTCGTTCGTGTATCTTACCTCGCGCGTGCCCTCGCCCGCGTGCGTGAGCACGAGCCAGTGCGTATCCTCCGGCATGAGCGCGCCATCAAAGCGGTCTGCCCACTCCACCAACAGCACATGAGCCCCGGCCAGGTATTCATCCCACCCCATCCCCAGCGCCTCATCCGGCGACTTCATGCGGTAAAAATCAAAATGAGCCACCGGCAGGGAGCCGTCATTGTGCTCATGCACCAGCGAGAATGTGGGACTTGCGCCCGGGTCACCCGCCCCCACTCCGCACAGGATGCCCTGCACCAAATGCGTCTTCCCGGCGCCCAGATCGCCCACCAGACCCAACACGTCACCGGGCTCCAGCTCTGCGGCTATCTCCTGCCCCAAAGCTACCATCCCGGCCTCCGATTCTACCAAAATCGGTGCATTTTTGAAAATTTTTTGCAAATTTTTCATAAAATTGTGAAATTTTTCTTGCCAAACGCGTCGGCATGCCTATAATGTGCCAGCCCGCATGAGCGGGTGCAACACAAAAATCAACAAATTATGGCATACGCAGTTTTCACTTCCGGTAGCAAGCAGTACCGCGTGACGGTCGGTGACGTGCTCACCGTGGACCGCATCGCCGGGCTGGAGAAGGATGGCGAGACCACGTTTGACCAGGTGCTCCTGGTTGAGGATGGTGAGACAACGAAGGTTGGCACCCCGACGGTGGCCGGCGCAACGGTGACGGCCAAGGTGCTGGATCCGGAGGCTCGCGGCGTCAAGGGCATCGCTTTCAAGTTCAAGCGTCGTAAGGGCTTCCACAAGAAGAAGGGCTTCCGCGCCGCTCTCACCAAAGTGCAGGTTACCGCTATCAACGCCTGATTATTAACCCCTATCAAGATTTTTTATAAGTCATGGCACATAAGAAAGGTCAAGGTTCCGTCCGCAACGGTCGCGACTCCCGCAGCAAGCGCCTCGGCGTGAAGAAGTTCGGTGGTCAGACTGTCATCGCCGGTAACATCATCGTCCGCCAGCGCGGTACCAAGTTCAAGCCCGGCAAGGGCGTGGGCATGGGTCGCGACTACACGATTTTCTCCCTCGTTGATGGCCGCGTGTTCTTCGACCGCGAAGGCCGCCGCGTCAACGTTGCTCCCGAGGCCTAAGCTTCAAGCTTCCCTCGAATTGCAAAAAACGCAGATTCCGCTCCGGGGTCTGCGTTTTTTGCTGCGGTGGGGATGGAGAGATTCTCTTCTCACATAAAATAATGAGGGTGACGGTGATTTAGCTTCCCGAAACGAGAAAAAAAAGCTATAACTACGGCGTGCCGATTTGTCCGCGATGTTCTGCCACGATTCACACGGGAGCTGATGACCAGTGCCCGGCGTGCGGGTATAGTCTGCTGCGGGCAAACGATATTTTCGGCGACCGCCAAGTGGAGTTCACCCGCGTGCTGGATGAGGCAGGTGCGCTGACACACCAGGAGCGCATGGAGTTGATGCACCTGCTGGAGAATCTGGAGCGCAATCTGCCGCCCATCGGCCTCTGCATCTACCTGACGGACAACGGACAGGTGCAGCATGTACGCACCCACGCACACTGGATTCTGAACCACGCCCGCATCCACCACCCCTCCTTCGGCAAACGGGAACAGAGAAAAGCCATTGAAGACGCAGAGTTCCGCGAACGCCGCCCGGGAGACAGCCCGGAGCCATTCCCTCACCAGGAACAGGGATTTCTTTCCTCATTCTGGAACGGCATCAAGGAACGCTGGCGCGACACCTTCCATCCCTACCCGCCGCCTGTTCGCCAGGAATGGATGCTCGTTCTGGTGATGGATGTGCAGCTGGAGACGGCCTGTTTCACCTGGGGCTACATGCTTGACCCCTACATCAACCCGGACAGCATCAATAGCTGCATCATCAAGGCACGGCTGCAGTTCCGCGAACGCGCCATGGTGACCGGGCTCAAAAAAGTGATGCGCAGCGTGGTTCACCATATTGCGCTGGAAGCCCACAGCGTGAACCGTCGCCTGCGCCGCCGTATGATGACACCCCCGGGGGGCAGCGCATCCCTGCTGCTGGCCGCGCTGCTCACCATGGGGTTGATACCGGATGCCGATGCACAGGAGCAGCCGTCCCCGGCCCCGATAGAGCTGGTGCAGGATGATACAGCGGAGGAAGTCACCCCTATCCCACCCACGCCGTCAGCCCCCGCAGCAACAACGACTCCGTCGCAACAGGAATCGGGAACGACGGTGCCGGATACCACTCTCGTGCCGCGTTGGAGCGAAGAGCACTACCGACTGCTCATGGCCGGAGAGCTGGCCACGGGCTACATCTCGCTTTTCCCCGCCCCCCCGGAAGCGGATAAGGAGGGAAAAAAAACAACCGATCAGTCCGAAAAGAAAAAACAGGAGCGCCCGGCTCGCCCCCCACACCGCCGAGGGACAATCAAAACAGCTCAGGAAAGCGACACAACCGTGCCGGTGCAGTACCACTCGGCTTACACGGCGGAATCACTCTCCGGGCTGACAGATCCGCAGCAGCTCCTCAGCACCATGGAGCGCAATGATGTGCTTTACGTGCTGAACGAGCTGAATGTACATGCTAATTTTCACATCTATGTGAGCCTGTTCAAGGGGACGCAACAGATTCCTACCGTGCTCACCACCGGCAGCCTGCTCTCTGCCAACGCGCAGCGCAGTGACTACGCCGTCATGCTGCGTTACCCCATCGGTATGCCATCTGCCATCGAGATTGCCTATAAAGGCATCCCGGAGGAAAAAATCCGCCGACAGGAATGGCTGGAGAAGGTGCGGGTAGCAGCGGCTTCCGATGGAGAGGGAGGTGTTGCCGGACTCTTAGCGGCCATCCGTTCCATTTCTGCCGGAATTGCCCCTATCTCCGGGGATTTTCCCAAGATTCAAACGGAGCACTCTGTCAAGCTGCCGAAAAAAATCGACATCGAATTCCGCCCGGAAGAAGAAAAGGAAGATAACTCGCTCAAGAAGAAGCTCCTCGCCATGGCGACAGACCCCATCAACCTGCCCTACTTCATCACGCTGGGGATTATCCTCCTGTTGGGGGCGTTGACCTTTGCCTACTACTTCCTGGTGCGACGCAAGGGAGCCATCCTGCTGGAAACCACGCCGGATTTGCGGCTTTCCTCGCCCTACGGAGCAGGGGTCAGCCGCTATGTCCGCTACCTGGACGGCAAGGAGGCCAGCCAGGCCAAGCGCCTGTTCTGAAGAAGCCCTCCACAAAAGAGCGGAAGCACCACGATGAGGCACTTCCGCTCCGTTGGATGAATTGTTATTGCTGTACTATCAGATTTCCAGATACTTTGCTTTCGGCAGATTGCACACCGGGCACTTGTCAGGAGCGGACTCCGCAGCAAAGGTATCGCCGCAAAGCGGGCAGACGTAGTACTTCTCCGGCAGATGGAGCTTCTCGCCCGCTTCCAGCTGGCGCAGCGCCTCGCCGTAGAATTCGGCGTGTCCCTTTTCGGCCTCCTTGGCCCAGGTGAAGGAGCGCACGGCATCCTTCACGCCCTCGGCCTCAGCCGTTTCAATCATGGGAGGATACATCTCCGCAAACTCGTAAATCTCGCCCGCCTTAGCATCGCGCAGATTTTCGATAGTGTTGCCCACATGCATCTCGATGTCCAGCTCAATGGGTTCATACCCCAGCTTGACCAGCACCTTATTGTGGTTGGTGGCGTGAATACGCTCTGCCTTGGCAGCAGCCTCAAACATCTTCTGGATCTGAGGATAACCTTCCTGTGCAGCGCGGGTGGCATAGGCAGAGTACTTGGCGCAGGCCTTGCTCTCGCCCATGATTGCAGTCTTGAGATTTTCAACGGTGGTTGCCATGCTACCCTTTTAATCCTTTACCGAGAGTTAGGCAAGGCTAAAGTTTCACCAATCAAAACATGAAAGAAAGATACAGCGGAGAGCGTACTACTGTGCATGAAGATACAGCACCTTCTGATGCCCGTGCTGCTGGGCACAAGCCTCTGCAGCGCCGGAGTGTACCGCGAACCGACCGGAGGAGAAGATTTCGCCCGCATGCGAGTGAACCAGACACCCCGCGAGGAAGACCGAGCCATCGCCGCCCGCGCATGGGAAATGCTCAGCGACAGCCACCGCGGGCTTCCCCGCAGTGAACGCAAGCTGCGGGTGGTCTATGTGACCTTCCGCGACCGTCCGGCGCTGCCGGACTACCGCGAGCGCTACGACCGTATCATGAAGAATATTCAGGCCTTCTATGCCGACCAGATGAAAGCCAACGGTTTCCCCGCTCTGACCTTTGACCTGGAACTGGATGAAGCGGGCAAGGTAGTGGTGCACGAGGCGCATGTGGACAAGCTGATGGCAGAGGTGGGCATCCGCAGCTCCGGCACCGTGGCGCGCGAAGCAGCCCGCCGAGTGCTGGCCGAAAAGGGGCTGAATCCGGACAATGAGCACATCCTGCTGGTATGCCAGCTGCCTGACGGCGTGGGCCCCTACTACGGTGCCGGGAACAGCCACGCAGGCATAGCCTACACCTGCGACCAACCCGGGCTCGACCCGCTGAACTTCTGCGACCCGGCAGAGATGAAGGAAGCCCGCTACCCGATGACGCGCGGCCGCAACACCACGGTGTACATAGGCGGCACTACGCATGAACTGGGCCACGGATTCGGGCTGCCGCACACGGGTGAAGACCCGCGCTACCCGGATACCTCCTGCCGCTCGCTCATGGGCGATGGCAATCACACCTACGGCAATGAATTGCGCGGCGAGGGCAACGGCAGCTATCTGGCTCCGGCAGATGCTATGAAGCTGGCCTCCAGCCCCCTGTTCTGCGGAGTGGAAACCACCCTCGCGGCGGATAGGATACCCGGCGAGCTCTGCGGTTCCTATGAACCGATGACCGTGGAAAAACTGGAGATAACGCCCGTGCCGGAAGGGGTACGAGTGAAGGGGAAAATCAACCCGGAGCGCAAGCCCTACGGCGTGACGCTCTATCTGGATCCGCCGGAGGATGACCCGTGGGTGGAATACGACGGAGAGCGCTTCATCCGCCCGCGCAGTTGGTGCGATTACGACACCAGCGCCGTGACCGGCAACATCTCCCCCGAGGGCGAGTTCGATATCACCATCACTCGCCCCGGTTATGCCAAGGATAAGATTGAGCTGCGCGTCACCGTGCTCAATGCCAACGGCTCCCGCGGCCTCCACTTCGAGATACTTACCGTCACCCCGGAAGGATTCATTCTCAAGGAAACTTCTGATCAATCACCAAATAGGACTTTAACCGGGATTGACCATTGATGATTTCACAGTAAGTTTAAAAATCGTTACCAGTCAATTGTAAATGATCGAGTAGGGGGACTTTCGTCCCCCTCTCACACCACCGTACGTGCGAATTA
>CAYYKC010000055.1:0-15758 GCA_964471605.1 uncultured Akkermansia sp.
GTAATTCGCACGTACGGTGGTGTGAGAGGGGGACGAAAGTCCCCCTACTCGATCTCATAATTGTGGCAGGGTGTGTATTTGTTGTTAAGGGACTTGTTGCTCGTCAAAACGCGCATAATTGATTGATAACGTGAAGTAGCTTCGCATTAGAAATGCGATACACTACGCACGTGGCGTGAGCTGTGCGGATACAACGCGCGAGTAACTAAGCGGCCACGTCATACTCAACCATATAACTAACAACACATTACATACAAAACTATGAAATTACACTTACCGAAACTGTTGCTTACAGCGGTACTGGCAGTAGTTGGTATGGCCTCGAACGTGTGGGCTGATACTCCGGTATATTCCGGAACGGTTTACACCTTCGCAGGTAACACCAGCGGTACAGATTTGGCGTTCTCCATTCTGCAATACGACAACAATGGAGAAGCCGCCACTATTCAGGGGCAATCCGGTAACTGGGGCGACATCTCGAGCGCCATTGCCACTCCTGCTGCTGGTGCTGATCGTAACACTCTAAAGCTGGGTGATGGCTACATCAAGGGTCTCACTTACTCCTTCAATCCGATTGCGGTGGCCGGGTTCATCGTGGATGCCAGTGGTTACTCCATTACTACCGGTTCAGTCGGCGGCAATCGCAATATTGAAATTGGTAACACAACGGCAACCAAGGCGTATACAACAATCAACTACGACTTCAGCATTACAAACGATGCTCGCTCAGATGCCTATATCAAGCTTATCGGGACACAGGAATGGAATATTGCTTCCACCGCGACTCTGACGCTGAACGCCGGTTCAGCCTCCAGTGTGATTCTTGGAGATGGCAGCAAAACTACCCAGAATGGCGGCACTGTGAATCTTTTCGGTGATTCTGTTACCGGAACGGGTAGCTACATTGTCAACAGCGGCACTCTCTCAAACGCGGTGATTGCAAGCGGAGCAACGCTCGGACTTGGTAGTACTGCCGTTCTTGACTCGGTTACAATGCAATCCGGCTCCGTTCTGGATTTGACGGCGCTGACACTTTCTACCGACACTGCGGCGGTATCCACAACCGGGGTCACGCTGAACAGCGGCTTGATTGTGTCTCTTTCCAATATTACGGAAGGTGAAACCGTGAAACTTTTTGATTCTTCCGTAAGTGGAGTTTCCTTTATCATTGATGGTAAGGTTATAGCAGAAGGTCGATCAAAAATAACCGAGGATTCCGGCAGTTATACCTTCACCACTTTGGGTGGCAATCTCGATGATATGACTTGGGCAGAAGGAGACGGCACGTGGAATACGACCAATACCAATTGGAATTCGACTACGGCCGGCAATGGAATTGCTTTCGTCAATGGTGATACCGCAACCTTCTCTTCCTCTGCAGCAGTGATTGTGGACGGCGGCGTATCAGTTAGTGGCATGACTGTCAGCGGTTCTACCACGGAGCTGTCTCTGACCCGAACTAATAGCGGATATATAGCCGGAGCTGTAACCGTTACCGATGGCGCCAAGCTCATCATTGGCTCTGAGACGGGTAGTACCGGTTTTGTGCGCGGGGACATTGAAGTAGCCGATGGTACGCTTCAGTTCGATGCCAAGGATGTAACCGGCTACGGTGGCAGAGTCAACTCTACGCAAAACATCAAGATTGCTTCCAATTCTCAGTTGCTCCTCAATCACGACAGCAATGAAGCATTTACCGGTGATATCATCCTGAACGGCATCATGAAGGGGACTTCCGAATCCGGTGCAGCTCGCTGGGATTTGTTCGGCGGCTCAGCCTCTCTGAGCGTTGAGGCTGGCAATACTGCAACACTGGAGAATGTTGTCCTGCAGTTACGCCAGAATGACTCTGAAATTACCGTAGCCGAAAATGCTACGCTTACTCTTGAAAAGGGAATGAGTAAGGGAACAGAAGGCAACGGTAAGTTCAAGAAACTTGGTAACGGCGCGTTGAACATTGAGGGATCGATAGGCGTTTCCGGTATCAGCGTCAATGGAGGGTCTGTGACCTTCAGCGCCGATGGCTCTACCGGAGATATTTCCATGAATGCCGATAATACCGCCATCCAATTCTCTGCAACGACTGATGCAACAGCAGAAGCCCCCACAACATATACCGTGGGAGATATCAGCACGACTACCGGTAACTGGTTCAACCGCAACATCACCATTGATGATAAGGTGCAGGTGAACGCAACCAGCCTCACCAACTCATGGGGTATGGGTACTCTGCAGGTTGATGGAGTGCTGAATCTCACCGGAGATCTGAAATTGTCGACCGGCGTCAATACGAAGGGTGAGAATAACATCATCAGCGGTACAGGCTCCGTAACTGCAGCATCGTTGACCACTGGAAATGTAGGTAATTACACCTTAAGCGTCAAGAGTCTGAAAGCAACAACCTCCACCATAGCCAAAGATACGCAGGTGACCGGAGGAGAAGTTGAGCTGGGCTCTCTCACCCTGTCCGGCAAGCTTGTAGCTAATGGCGGAAAGATTATTATTTCCTCCACAACCGGTGGTGGTACACTTACCGGAACAGCCGGAGGCATTGAACTTAAAGCCGGCTCGCACACCGTTGGCACACTTGATATGTCTGACAACGATGCAGCACAGGGCATCTTGACATTGAAGGAAGGTGCAGCACTGGCTGTTACCAATAGTTTCTGGGCATGCAATACCGCGACCATTAATCTGGAGCAAGGTGCATCTCTTACGAAGGGTGTTGTGACACTTACCGGTAATGCCACCGCAACTCCGGCAACAATTATGTCCAGCGAAAATCTCGCTTATTCGCAATCCGGTGCAAATGGTGAAAAGTACACCATTTCCAACGCAACAGTTACAGTCAACACGGGTGATGCTGAGGTAACTCTGAGCAATTGTCTGACTAACAGCATCCTGAAGAATGGTGGAGCCAATACGCTCACCGCCTCCAATGCAGCCAATGTTCTCAGCGGTATTGATGCAAGCACAGGAAACATCGATATCATCAACTCGCAGGCGCAGTCAGTCAGCACCCTCTCCATCGGAGCCGGTAAGACCGTAGGCATCTATTCCGGTTCCTCCGTTCCGACGGATCCGACGAGTGCTGATGAGGCTACGGTTACCACAAGCTCACTGACTGTCGGCACAGGTGCCACGCTGAACGCCAATCTGGTGCTGAGCAATGGTGCCACGGTGACGATGGCCGATGCCCTGACCATGGGCAGCACCGTGACGCTGGGTGAGGGCATGACCCTTGCCGGTGATTTGGTAAGCACGGTTCAGGGACTTGGCGAAGGTGTAACTGCTACACTCTTCATGGGTGTGGATGGCCTGACGCTGGGCAGCACGAGCTACGATGCCAATGCCACGCTTGAGCTGGGTACGGTGCAACTGGGTACCTACTTCAGCAACGTAACCAATTCAGATATCTACCTCGGCTATGATGGTGATAAGGTATATGCCGGTGTGATGCAGACCCCGGTGACGCCCGCCGTACCGGAGCCGACCACGGCTACGCTGAGCCTGCTGGCGCTGGCTGCACTGGCCTCCCGCCGCCGTCGCAAGTAAGACGCTGAGGATATATTTCCACAACATCAGCGCTGCCACCTGTTCGGGTGGCGGCGCTTTTTAATGAACGCGGGGACGAAGAACGATGGATGTAGGAGAAGATGGGAGCCCTCCGGTTCGCAAACAGAGCTAACAGAGATGACTGTTAGCCCCCAACAAGAGAGCAAAGCGAGCGGAATTTTGACTTAATCGTTTCCCTCAGCCCGGAATCGTTTGAGGAGCGGGGTGGGGTCGGGGTCGCGCCCCATGAAGTCCCGGAAGAGTTGTGCGGCGGGTTTGCTGCTGCCGGGGTCGAGGATGCTTTTGCGGTAGGCTGCTCCGGTGGCAGTATTGAGGACACCTTCCTGTTGGAAGCGGGAGAAGGCATCTGCGGCGAGGGCTTCGGACCATTTGTAGGTGTAGAGGCTGGCGGCGTAACCCTCCGAGATGCAGTGGGTGAGGGTGCGCATTTCCGTGGGGACGGGGACGGAATAAGGGAACTGCCAGGGGCGCAGAAGCTCGGCGGCAACGGCATCCAGCGGTTTTCCCTTGAATTTTTCATGGAAGAACATGTTGAGTTCCAAATCCAGTTTGGAGGCGCAGAGCATGCGCATGTGCATGTCGATGGGGGAATCCTTGCGCGAATCGGCCAGTTGTTGCAGGAGTTCCGTCGGGATGGGAGCGCCGGTCTCATGATGGCGGGCAAAGCCGGCAAGTGCCTCCGGCTCCCAAATCCAGGATTCCTGCAACTGGCTGGGTGTCTCAATGAAATCGTGCTCCACGCCGATGGCAGCCTGTGAGCGAGTCTCGCCATGCCCCAGAATCATGTGGGAGATGTGGCCGAATTCGTGGAAGAGGACGTAGAGGTCACCGTGGTTGAAGAGGTGGGGCTTCCCCGGACGGGGGGCGGTGAGGTTGGCTTGCAGGGTGGCGAGGTTGGGCTCCCCCACGCTGCCATCCGGCTTCGGCTTTCCGGCGCGCAGGGGCATGCTCCAGGCCATGCCGCGCTTGCCGCTGCGGGGGTAGAGGTCCATGTAGAAAGAACCCAGGTGGGTACCGGTGGCGGTATCATGCACGGCGAAGCAGCGCACCTCCGGGTGCCAGACCTCCACCTTGCCCGCAGGGCAGGGAGTGTCGGCAGCCGGGCATGCGGTAGGCAGCTCTGTATAGGTGACACCCAGCAGGCCGGACCAGAGCTTCAGCATGCCCTGAATGACGTTTTCTGCCTCGAAATACGGGGTGAGGGCAGAGGCATCGAAGCCGCTTTTCTGCGCCGGGAGGTGGTGGGATAAGATGCGTTCATCCCAAGGATTGAGGGTGGTCAAGGGGCGTCCGGCAGCTTTGGAGAAGCGCTGCATGCGCTCTGCCACCCAGGCATCGTAGGCCGGCTTGCTCTTTTGCAGCATATCATCCACGAAGGCGAGAGCCTTTTCTGCGCTGCCGGTCATGCGGGTGGCGGCCTGCATATCCGCAAAGTGGCGGAAGCCGAGGAGCGTGGCCAGCTCATGCCGCAGTTCCATGATGCGGTAGATGACGGGTTCATTATCTTTGCCCTGAGCGGTGGCGGTGGTGCAGGTGCCGGGCCAGCAGCGGCGGCGGGTTTCCGGTACGGTGCAGCCGGAAAGTACGTCTGAGGCGTTGTGCGGGGTAATGAGCCAGGCGGGAGCGTCTGCCGTGGCGAGTCCCTTTGCCACAGCGGCTTCGGCTGCCTGTTGCATCCATCGCTCCGACATGCCGGCGAGCTCTGCCGGGTTGGTGATGAGGAGCTGCCAGTCCGATTCCGATGACCGGATGTTTTCATTGAACAGGAAGCCGAGTTGCTTGAGTTCCTGCTCAATAGCGGCTTTGCGGGCCAGCTGCTCCGGGGGAAGCCCGGCACCCGCCATGCGTAGCTCCAGCAGCACTTTTTGGATGTAGCGCTGTTTGGCAGGGGAGAGCTCCTGCACCCAGGGTGCGGAGGCGGCGGTATGGAGTAGTTGCCAGATGCGGGGCAGCTCCGGGCGGTCAGTCTGGTTCGCAGCCACCTCGCGGATGATGAGGCCCATGGCCTGCCGAAGTTCCGGTGTGCCTGCGGAGTTGGTGAGGTGGTACATGCAGCTCTGCACCTGGCGCAGGTGCTCTTCTGCGGCTTCCCAGGCCAGGAAAGTGTTTTCGAAGGTAGCATCCTGTGGCTGAATGTGCAGCATGGCCTGCAGGCGGTCTCGCGATTCCGCCAGAGCGGCGCGGATATCCGTGATAGCCTGTTGAGGAGTCATGCGGGTCCAGGCGGGGTAGACCTCATCGCAGAAAAACGGGTGCTGCGCAGCAGTGGCGGCTGCCGGTGCGGGAAGATCGACCGGGGAAGTTGTCAGCAGGGTTGCTGACAGCGGGCTGCACAGAGCAAGAAGGAGGAGCGTCCGAAGTTTCATCGTGATGAGGGGCTGTGTTCAACTGTATATTATACGCCTTGAGTTTGATTTCTCGAACGGTTTTCCTGTCATGTGGCGAGGAGAGACGGCGAAAAACTGATTTTTCGGATGTATAGCACACAAAAGCATTGCAATTTATTGGTGCGGTGCTAGAATCTGCGCGCTTTTTTTTCATGTTATGACCGGGCGAAACAGCAGTGCATTTCTTGCCGCCATTCTGGCCGCTTTTCTGATGGGCTCTCTCGGCTTTTTTGTCCGGGAGTCTGCGTGCAGCGCGCAGGCCTGTTCTTTTGTGCGTTTTGCGGTCGGTCTGGTGCTGGTGGCGGGGCTGCTGGGGTGGCAGCGCTTGCGCGGTAAGGGAAGCTTTGCCTTTTCCTGGCAGTCGGCAGTGTCCGGGGCGGGAATTTCGCTGTGCATCTTGTTTTATTTTCTGTCGATTCAGTGCATATCCGTGGGGATAGCGGCGTTGCTGCTGTATACGGGACCCGTGTTTGCGGTGCTGGGGGAGGCTGTCATGAACCGCAGCCTGCCGCCACGCCGGGATGGGGTGCTGATAGCCATGTCGGTGGCGGGTATTGTGGCGGTGTCGGTTTTTGCGGATGGCGGGACCGGTGGCGGTGATGATATGATGGGGCTGGTGTACGGTCTGCTTTCCGGTGTGTGCTATGCCGTGTATATCCTGCTGACGCGCTATATTCCGCAGGGGGTGGCGCTGGTGCAGCGCACCTTCTGGCAGTTTGTGGCCGGCTGTGCGCTGCTGGCGGTGCCGCTGGCCGGCACGGAGAATGCCTTTGCCGGGGTGGAGCAGGGGTGGCCGTATCTGCTCTGTATCGGGCTTTTTCAGGGTTTTCTGGTGATGCTGCTGATTGCCTATGCGGTGCGGCATCTGACCGCCATACAATTCGGTACGATTTCTTATCTGGAGCCGGCGGTGGCGGTGCTGCTGGGCTGGCTCATCTATGCGGAGATGCTCACGCCCGGGCAATGGCTTGGTTTCGTGCTGGTCATCGCAGCATCTGCCGCGCAATCACTTCTTCCTACCTCTGAACAACAGTCATGAACTCATTCCGTACTCCTTCCACTTACCACACCCTGGATTTGCATGCAGCGGGTGAGCCCTGCCGTGTGCTGTATTCCGACTGCTACGACATGCCGGGCGATTCCATGCGCAAGCGCCTGGACTTCATGAAAGAACAGAATGACCCCATCCGCGTGCTGCTCATGCAGGAACCGCGTGGGCACAAGGCTATGTTCGGCTCTGTGTTGTGCAGCCCGGTGACAGATGATGCGGATGTGGGTATTCTCTATATGGACACCGGCGGCTATCTGGATATGTGCATTCACGGCACGATCTGCTCTGCCCGCGCGGTGGATGAGCTGGGGCTGCCCCTGCATACGCCGGATGTGGTGAAGTTGGATGCCGTGTGCGGCCGAATCGAGGCACACCTGCACCGCGGGCCAAATGGACGGGTAAAGGAAGTGACCGTGCAGAACGTGCCCTCATTCGTATTTACCCCGGAGCCGGTGATGCTGGATGTGGAGGGCTATGGCCCGCTGCCGGGCTATGTGGTTTTTGCCGGGAATTTCTTTGTGGTGGTGGAAAACCCGTTCCCGGAGCCGATTTCTCCGCAGTCCCACAGCAAGGATTTCTATGTGAACTTCGGCATGCGGGTGCGGGCTGCGGCCAACAAGGCGGTGGCGGTGGCGCATCCCACCAATCCGTCCACCCGCACGATTGCGCTCACCGTCATTTATGAGCAACTGGCAGAGAATCCGCTGCATGTCCGCAACACGGTGTTGTTCGGCGATGGTCAGATGGATCGCAGCCCCTGCGGTTCCGGTACATCGGCTCTCATGACCCTCATGCACCATCTGGGCAAGCTGGATATCGGCGCTCCGTATGTCTCCGAATCTTTCATCGGTTCCATTTTCAACGGTCAGCTGAAGGAAGAAACCATGGTGGGGCAATTCCGCGCCGTGGTGCCGCTGGTGCGCGGTCAGGCCAACCTGATGGCTCGCTGCGAGTTCTACCGTGAGGACGCCGATCCTTTCCCGAACGGGTTTGTGGTGGATTAAAGGGGCTTATTGTGTGGCGACTCGCGGATGTTGAAATTTCGCTTGCATCGGTCGCCGGATGAAACCGCCTGCGCGACAGCTCAGCACATCATGCTTTGAGCAGGGCCTGATGCATGAGTTCTGTGTTCGGACGGGAGCCGAACCAGTGTTGGTAGGCGATGGCTCCCTGTCGGAGCAGCATGCCCAGACCGTCTGAGACGGTGCAGCCGCGTTCTGCGGCGGCGGCTTGCAGGGGGGTGGCGTGGGTGACGATGTCGTACACCAGCTGTCCGGGATGCAGCCGGGTGGCATCCAGCGGCAGCGGGTCGCCCGCGTGCAGCCCCAGACTGGTGGCGTTCACGATGAGGTCAGCGGCCTCAACCGCTGCGTGGAAGCCCGAAGAATCAAAGGTGAGGGCATGCAGCTCGCCCGCAGCATGCTCTTGCAACAGGGATTGCAGCGCTGCCAGCTCCGGGCGGGGACGGTTGACCAGCGTGAGGTGGCGGCAGCCGGAGAGCGCACATTGGCAGCAGAGGGCAGAGCCCGCCCCGCCACATGCACCGAGGATGACCACGCGCAGCTCCCGCAGGCTGCGCCCGCATAATTCCTCAATGGCCCATTCAAAGCCCGGGCCGTCCGTATTGAAGCAATGCCAGCCGTTTTCCCGGAGTACCAGCGTGTTCGCGGCACCGCAGAGCGTCGAGAGTGCATCCGCCTGAACGGCGGCGGCAAAGGCTTTTTTCTTGAAAGGGACGGTGACGTTAACACCGATGAAACCACGCTCCGCCAGCAGTTTCAGCAGGGTTTCGAATCCTCCCTCTTCCAACTCTGCCAGCAGGCGCACATAGGTGAGGGCTCTGCCGTCCGCGTCCAGCGCGGCCTGCTGCATCTGCGGGGATTTGGAGTGGGCAATCGGGTTGCCGATGACTCCCAGCCGGATGCGGGAATCCGCAGGCAGCGCTGCAACGTCTTCGCTGGTGTAGAACGGTAGCATGGGGGGATGACGAATGACGATGTACGAATCTGAAATTCCGCTCGCGATGCTCGCCGACTGAATTCGTACTTCGTCACTCGTCCTTTTATTCAGGCTTATTTGCCCTCGGTGGCACCATCCTTGCCCACACCTTGCACGATGCAGGTCTTGACGACTTTGATGACGGTGTTGGCGGCAATTTCCAGCTTCACGGTGTCGTCCTTCACCTCGCGGACGATGCCGTAGATGCCGCCGTTGGTGATAACTTTGTCGCCGGGTTTGAGGGAGTCCTGACGCTCCTTGAGCTCCTTCTGCTGCTTGCGCTGCGGACGGATGACGATGAAGTAGAAAATGATGATGATGAGACCGAAGGTAATCAACATGTTCCAACCTTCGCCCTGTGCCTGCTGGGCGGCCTGTGCCAGTATGATGCTGTTCATGATGGTATTTCGTTTGCTTGGTAACGCGCGATGGTGCTGCGTTTGAAGGCAGCGAATTCACCGGCCGCAATGGCGCTTCGCGCTTGCGCCATGAGCCGCAGATAGAAGTGAAGATTCTGGAAAGAGAGCACGCGCAGCGCGAGCATTTCTCCCGCCCGGAAGAAGTGGCGGATGGCCGCCTTGCTGAAGCGGGTCACATGCGGGTGTCCCTCCGGGTCCAGCGGGGAATCGTCTTTTTCCCAGCGCTTGTTCTTGATGTGGATGGGGCCGTCCGGGGTCATGGCGATACCGTGGCGGGCCAGACGCGTGGGCATCACGCAGTCGAACATGTCTACACCGCGCTCAATCATCTCCAGAATCTGGGTGGGAGTGCCCAACCCCATAGCATAGCGTGCCTTGTTCTGCGGCAGCCAGGGGGTGGAGTTTTCGATGGCTCGCAGCATCTCTTCCTCCGGCTCACCCACGGAGACGCCGCCGATGGCGTAGCCGTCAAAATCCATTTCCGCCAGTTCCTCCGCACAGCGGCGGCGCAGGTCGGCATAGACGGAGCCCTGCACGATACCGAAATGCTGTTGCAGGCCGTCGCCGCTGCGGGGTTGGTACTCATCTATCCACGCTTTGCAGCGTTTGGCCCAGCGCAGCGTCAGCCCCAGTGATTTTTCGGCATACTTGCGGTCGCAGGGATAGGGCGGGCATTCATCGAAGAGTATGGCAATATCGCTGCCCAGATTGGCCTGTATCTCCATGCTGCGCTCCGGGGAGAGCATCATGTATGCGCCGTCAATGTGGTTGCAGAAGCGCACGCCCTCCTCCGTAATCTTGCGGAGACGCGCGAGACTCCACACCTGGAACCCGCCGGAATCCGTGAGCATGGGGCGATTCCACCCGGTGAAGCGGTGCAGCCCGCCGAGGTCGCGGATAGCTTCATCGCCCGGTCGCAGGCAGAGGTGGTAGGTGTTGCCCAGAATAATCTGCGCGCCCAGCGCTTCCAGGTCTTCCGGGTGCAGGGTCTTGACGGTGCCCTGAGTGCCGACGGGCATGAAAATCGGTGTGGGCACATCCCCGTGGGGGAGGTGCAGGGTGCCCAGACGCGCGCCGCTGGGGTCGGTGGTATGCAAATCAAACGACATCGTTTCGGACATAGCGGGCGGCGAAAATGGGTTTTCCCATGGCCTCCCATTGTTTCTGGAAGTCGGTTTTCGGGTAGAACGGGGCGTTCCACTCCTCGCGACGGAAGTGCGGCGAGGCATCCATGCGCTCGCATACCCAGATGAAGTATTCCTCGTGGTCAGTCTTGAAAAGAACCTCGCCACCGGGTGCCAGGGCTCGGTGCAGCACGGGGATGAAGGAATCCTGCACCAGACGGTTCTTGTGGTGTTTTTCCTTGGGCCAGGGGTCGGGGAAGAGATAGTGCAGGCGGCTGATGCTGCCCGGGGCAATGAGCCATTCCAGAAAATAGCGGCTCTCCACTCGCAGCCCGCGTACATTGCTCAGCCCGCGTCGCGCACTTTCGTTGCACACCTTGCGGATGCGGCCCAGCAGGCGCTCCACCCCCAGGAAACGAGTCTCCGGGTAATGCTCTGCCATGGCCAGCAGGAAGCCGCCGTCGCCGCAGCCCAAATCCACTTCACACGTCTCACCCGCGCCGAATATCTCCGACACGCTGTAACGCGCAAAATAATCCTCCGGAACAAAGGCTGTACTCATCGCCATGCATTGTACCCAAGCCCTGCCCGAAAGTCAAAACCTTATTCCGACGGAATATGACATGAGCGGGTACATGAGGGAAACTCCTTTCTCGTGAAAACTTACACGAGATTTCGGCCGATGGCCCATAGGATGGTAGAGGCGGCGAAGAGTTGCAGGAGGATGCAGTATGCGTGGCTGCGGGCAGCGGGAGTATCGCGCCAGCTGCGGATGTATTCCGTGAGCAGGATGGGCAGGGCGGCGATGATGAAAGGATTGTAGCGGATGGCATCCCCGATATCCCCGCAGATGAGGGCTCGGAGGGCTCGGGTGCCGCCGCAGCCGGGGCACTCCAGCCCGGTGAGCCTGCGGAAGGTGCAACCGGGGGAGATGCTGCCCACCAGCTCTGAGAGTTGCTGCGGGAACCACAGCATCCCCGCCGCCAGTACAAGCAAGAGTGCCGGCGGGGCCAACCTCCACAGCCAGATGAGGAAACGCTGCATGCAGAGCAGAGGATTATCTGCCTCCGGGAATGGTGTCGAGCGCTTCCTTGATGATGTCTTCTCTCATTTCAACCGGCACATCGTCCAGTTCATCATGGAGCTCGCGTTGCAGTTCCTCGTGGATGGACTGCCGCAGCTCCGGGTTATTCCGCAGCGCTTCTTCAATTGCCGGGAACGCAGCAAGGGAAGCGATGAAGCCGGTGAGGAAAAGAACCGCGATGCTGACGATGGAGACGATATTCCAGCGCAGTGCCCATTTGGAGGCATTTTGGGCTTCCTGCAGCTTGTTGGCATTGTACAGGGAATTGACCTGACAGGAGTATACGATGGCGATGATGCCGGTCGGCAGACAGCAGAACAGCGTTGTCAGGATGGAGAATACCAGATAATTGCTTGGGCAGGGAACCTGCACGGCGGCCGGGGGCGGAGGGAGGGGCGTGTCTTCCATGCGGTCATTCTGCCACAGCTCCCGATGGACGTCAATAGATTTTATCGTTGCTCCACTTTTTCTGAGATTCTCGTAACTTTCTGAGCAGGAGCTTGCGCGTCTGCTCCGGCAGATACCCGGGGGCGAGCAGTTCCATGCCGACATCATCGCGGAGGTCTATCCGCGAGGTCAGCAGGGTGCAGGCACACCATGCCACGGCCATGGCGGCATAGTAGGCCTCCTGCGGTACTTCCCGCAGGGCGCGGATGACGAGCGGTGCCCACCGCGCATCTGTGGCGTAGTAATGATTGAGCATGACGATACCGAAACGGGCGGTGAATTCTTTGTCAGAGTGCAGGAAGGACGACTCCAGCCAGGGGTATACCTCATCAAGGTGGTCGCGCACGAAACGGCAGGTGGCGCAGGCAGAATCGCAGAGGCTCCAGTTATTGAGGTTGGGCTGCTCCCGGTGCAGATAGCGGAGCCGCTCGGAAAGTGATGCTTTGGCAGCGTATGCGGGTAGCATGGCGCGCAGCAGTATCTCTTCGAAAGAAGCATCCTTGGCCGCCGGTTCTGCCAACAGGCGCTGCCAGTCACCCGCTGCATATTGCCGGGCCAGTTTGCGTAGCGCAGGCAGGCGGACACCCAGCAGTCGGCTTTCGCCGGGAATGAGGCGGACGGCGAAAGCACGGTAGTCGGGTTCAGCCAGGTGGTGCAGGGAGTCGATGAGCTGTCGGCGGGGCATGGAACTAACATACCATGCCCCGCCTGTGGTATCAAGTTAATAGATGAAACTCTGCGAGAAGAAATCGCGGGCTGCCGCAGCGCGCACATCACGCAGATTCAGGTATCGCGTGCGCAACAGGTTGCTGTCGCGATGCCCCATCTCTTCCTGGAGCTTCAGAATGTTGTGAAAATGCTTCAGGTGCATACTGGCGAAGGTATGGCGCAGGGCATCCCGCTGCCAGGACTTCAGTCTGGACGTATCGCGGATGCGCTGCCAGAGCCGAATCCAGTTGCGGGGGGCAATCAGTGCATCGGTCGGGTGTTTCTCTGTCGCCAGCACCAGAGCACCGCCCCGCAGCGGTACTGCCCGGGCACCGCCGGTCTTGCTGGCGTGGGATTCCACATAGACCATTTTTTCTGCCGGGTCGATGTCTCCCCATCGCAGTCGTTGTACCTCACCGGGGCGGATGCCGCACCAGAGCATCAGCCGTACGGCGGCATTCATGCTGCGGAAATGCGGACGATTGCACACTTTGACCAGCAGGCGAATCTGGGGCATGGTGAGGATGTTGATTCGTTCCTCCACGATGGGCGGGATGTTGATAGACTCGGCGGGGTTGCGCTCGCACCAGCCTTGCCTGCGGCCGTAGGAGAAGATGCTGTGCAGGATGGTTTGCGCCTTGCGGTAGACGTGCGGACTGTGGTTGAACAGCTCATCCATCATCTGGCGGCAGCGCGGGGCGGAGATGTTACGCAGATTGCAGGTGGAGATGTCCTGGTAGCGTAGCATTCGGTTGGTAAACGAGCGTAAATCGCGCCGGGTGCTGGGGCGGCGGTGCTGCCGCGCCAGCAGACTGGCGGTGATGGCCTCACTGAAACTGACGCTGTCTTCTTCCTCTCGCACGCTGCGGATACCCGCCTGCATGATGCGCCGGAAAGCATGGATGATGCTCAGCTCGTCATTTTGTGCCAGAGCGGCGTTTTCGGTGAATTCCGTGAATAATCGGAAGATATCCGACTCGTTGAGAACGAGCGGACCGACTCGTTGGGGTGTTGTTGTAGTGTTCATGCAATTTGTTAGATTATGCATTCCGGCGGCATTTGCAATCAGAGAGTGCAGAATATGTCCCGGAGCGCATGCCGCGAAAAGGGGAAATAACGCTTGCTCGCGCCTGCGCGTTGTGGTAGACTGAGCGGCGTACACATTTATGAACACGGAACTTCGTATAGCCATTGGTTCAGACCACAAAGGTGTGGATTTGAAGGAAACCGCAGTGGAATTGCTGCGCGGCTGGGGATTTGAGGTGGAGGATCTGGGTCCGTTCACCAAGGAATCCTGCAACTACGCAGAGTATGCCAATGCTGTCTGCAAGCGTGTGTCAGACGGTCGCGCCGACCGCGGTATTCTCATCTGCTTCTCCGGGCAGGGAATGGGTATTGCCGCCAACCGCTGGAAGGGCGTACGCGCCGGTATCGTCCGCAGCCCGCAGGATGCTGCCCTCTCCCGCCATCACAATGATTCCAACGTCATGTGCCTGCCGTCCGCCTTCGTGTCTTCTGACGTGGTGGATGATATTCTGCGTGATTGGTTGTCGGCAGAGTATGAGGGCGGTCGCCACGTGGAGCGTCTGGTGACGGCTTCCGGCTCTCCCCTGTCCGTGACGGATCCGGAGCTTGCCGGCTATATCGAGGAGGAGCGTCAGCGCCAGCTCAACAACATCGAGCTGATTGCCTCTGAGAACTTCGCCTCCCCCGCCGTGATGGAGGCACAGGGCTCCTGCCTGACCAATAAGTATGCCGAGGGCTACCCCAACCGTCGCTGGTACGGCGGCTGTGAGGTGGTGGACAAAGTGGAGCAGCTGGCCATCGACCGCGCCAAGGCTCTCTTCGGCTGCGAGGCCGTCAACGTGCAGGCTCACTCCGGTTCGCAGGCCAACATGTCCGTGTACCATGCCTGCATTAACCCGGGCGATACCATCCTGACGATGGATCTGGCCTGCGGCGGTCACCTTTCCCACGGCTTCTTCGCCAACTTCTCTGGCAAGCAGTACAAGGTGGTTCACTACGGGGTGAACCCCGAGACCGAATGCATCGATTATGAGGATATGGCCGCCAAGGCTCGCGAGGTGAAGCCCGCGCTCATCCTGGCCGGTGCTTCTGCCTACTCCCGCACCATCGATTTTGCCCGTATCCGCGAGATTTGTGACGAGGTGGGTGCCATCATGTTCGTGGACATGGCTCACATCGCCGGGCTTGTGGCCGGTGGGGCACATCCCTCTCCCGTTCCTTATGCCGACTTTGTTTCCACCACCACGCACAAGAGTCTGCGCGGGCCGCGCGGCGGTCTGGTGATGTGCAAGGAGAAGTGGGAGAAGAAGCTTAACAGCGCCACGTTCCCCGGACTCCAGGGCGGGCCGCTCATGCATGTGATTGCTGCCAAGGCCGCCTGTCTGGGTGAGGCGCTCAAGCCCGAGTTCCGTGAATACGCTGCTCAGGTGGTGAAGAACTCCAAGGCTATGGCCGCCAAGCTGGCCCAGCTGGGCTTCCGCATCGTGGCCGGCGGTACGGACAACCACTGCTTCCTGGTAGACCTCAGCGGCAAGGGAATCAACGGTGCCGAGGCGCAGGTGGCTCTGGACAAGGTGGGTATCACCGTGAACAAGAATGCCATCCCCTACGACAAGGGCACGACCAACAAGCCCTCCGGTATCCGCATCGGTACTCCCGCCGTGACCACTCGCGGCATGAAGGAGGACGATGTACGCAAGGTGGCAGAGTTCATCGGCCGTTGCCTCGCCATTCTGGCGGCGCAGAAGGTGTGCGAGACGCCCGGTGCCTATGATGCTCTGCGCGCCGAGGTGTCGGCGTTCAACAAGAACTTCCCGATGCCGTAAAAACGTCACAAAAGGACGATTTTCAACAAAGCAGTACCGTGTGTCGGTGCTGCTTTGTTATGTACGACCGACGCGATATGCGCACTGCGGTGAAAGTCCGCGAGGAGCCGCG
>CAYYKC010000056.1:0-15711 GCA_964471605.1 uncultured Akkermansia sp.
AGTATTCGGAATCCTGTATATTAACTTTTGGAGAGGTGTACCCATAACGCGACTTTTGAAAAAAGCGCGTTATGGGTATTAACCCCTTTATACCAAGGATACAGCAGATGGTCAATCCCAGCATATTCTCTCAGACCGATATCAGCGGCACCACGCGTGTGGATTCTGCCACGACTCCTTTTACGCTTGCCGCATACGCTCATTTACCTCAAGAGCTGGTAGGGGCTACGTGGCGAATCGTTTTGCCGGAATCTGCCTTGGTGGATTGGGGTATATTGAATGCTGAGGAAGAACGGGCTCTACATAATACCCTCTTAACTCAGTCCTGGGCCCGAGATTGCAGCCGCTGGATTCAGTCCGGGAAGGCAGATATTCGTTGCACAGGGGTACACATGGAAAGCATGGTCTTCTTCAATGAGGACACCATTACCGGCGGGTTAATGGGCGGATGCTCCTTCAATGCCCGTGGCTTTGGCCTGTTGCCGAATACAGGTGGTTTTTCCGGTTGCGTGCCCATGTTCCCCATGCAATGCCAGACCATTAACGGCATTTTTGAATTTGCGTGGAACTCTGCTGCAGCATCCTCTGTGGTAGGTGAAAAACTGGATTTCCTGTCGCGTACCCACCCCGCCGCCTGGGTATACTATAAATCCTGCTACAAGCTGCTGGACAACGCAAAACTCCCGAAGGACTACATCCAAAGCGAAACGGGATTCTATGATTCGCTCATCTGGGAAAAATTGTTCTCCTATCAGCGTGATGGCGTCGAGAGTCTGCTGGAGATGCTGGAGCGTTTCGGCGGCTGCATTCTGGCAGATAGTGTCGGCTTAGGTAAAACATACGAAGCTCTCGCCGTCATCCGCTACTACCAGCTCATGAACAAGAAGGTGCTGGTACTTTGCCCCAAGCGTTTACGCGAGAACTGGGACACCTACCGCTACAACAGCAAATTCAATGAGTTTGCAGAGCAGCCTTTCTATTACGACTTGTTCCACCATACAGATCTGGGCCGTTCCGGCGGCATGAGCCACGGGCGTGCTCTGGACACAGTGGAATGGGGCAATTACGACCTTGTGGTCATCGACGAATCGCACAACTTCCGCAATCGCTCCACCAAGGCAGATAAAACGACCTCGCGCTACGATTTCCTGATGCGCAAGGTCGTACAGTCCGGCATCAAGACCAGAATCCTGCTCCTTTCCGCCACCCCGGTCAACAATAAGGCCAGCGACCTGCGCAACCAGATTCTGCTCATTTCCGGTGATAAGGATGATTTTCTGCATGCCCAGGGTATCGAAAGCATCAGCAATACCACCCGTATGGCTCAAGCGGCCTTCACCAACTGGACCCGCTTGCCGGAGGAAGAACGTACCTCGCAGAACCTGCTGGATTCTCTGGGGCTCGACTATTTCCAGTTGCTCAACCTGTTGACCATCGGGCGCTCTCGCAAACACATCAAAACATGGTACCCGCATGATGCTGAGGGCGTCAATCTGTTCCCGGAGCAACACCCTGCACGCAATACCTATGCAGAGACTCAGCACGGCATCGTGCTCCCGGTGGAGGAAATCAATGACCTGTTGGCCCAGCTCAACATGGCTTCCTACCGACCGATTGAGTACCTGTATGAGGAATACAAGGAAGTGTATGCCGGGTACGACCAGCAGATAGAAGGCAACCGCACTTTCAGACAAGCAGACCGCGAAAACAGCCTTTCCGCGCTCATGATGATGAACCTCCTCAAGCGCATGGAGAGCTCTGTCTGTTCGTTTGCCCTTACCCTCTCCAAGCAGATTGCCACAGCGGAGGACCTGCTGGCCAAGCTGGATTTATATGCGGAAAATCAGGATTTCCTGCTCGCCGCCGCTTCTGAGGATGACTTCGACGATGAAGATGTGGAGGAATTCTCTACGGTCATTGGCCAGCGCATCAAGGTTGATTTGAGGCACATCCGGCGCGAACGCTGGCGCAATGATATTGCTGCCGACCTGGAGATTCTCCGGGAAGTGAAAGCTCTCTGTGGCGATGCCACCCCGGAAAACGATGCCAAGCTGGGACTGCTGCGCAGCCTTATCCGCGAGAAAATGCAGCAGCCCCTCAATATGGTGGATGGCCGCCCCAATCGCAAAATTATCATCTTCACCGCTTTTGCTGATACGGCTCAGTATCTGTACGAGGCCTTAGAGCAGGAACTGCTTTCCCAATACGATGTATACACGGCCTTGCTTTCCGGCAGTAAGCGCGATACAAATCTGGATGGCGTGAAAAAGCGTCAGGAGGACCTGCTGGCTGCCTTCTCCCCCAAATCCAAAAACGGCTTCGATGCTGCTTCCACCAGCGGACGCGAAATCGACATTCTGATTGCTACCGACTGTATCTCTGAAGGTCAGAACCTGCAAGACTGCGATTATCTCATCAACTATGACATCCATTGGAACCCGGTGCGCATCATTCAGCGATTCGGGCGTATCGACCGTATCGGCAGTCCCAACAAGCAGATTCAGCTGGTTAATATCTGGCCCATGCCGGACTTGGATGCCTACATCAATCTGGAACGGCGCGTGCTCGGGCGCATGACTTTCCTCAAAATCTCCTCTACGGATGCTGACTTCCGCGATAAACAGCTCAAGTCCCTGCGTTCCGGTAAGCTGGATATCGATTCCATCGACCAGAATTGCGCCATCTCCGACCTGAGCATGCATCAGTACCGGGCGGATTTTGCCAACTTTCGCAAAAAGCACCGCAAGCTCATTGAGCAGCTGCCTTCCTATTTTACCGCTACGCTGGATGTCACCCATACTGATATTCCCGCCGGAGCCTTCTTCCTGCTGTGCTCGCATGCGTCCATGGCTGTGCCTTCCCGCCAATATCCCTTCATGCCCTACTTCCTGCTGCATGTGGCAGAGGACGGCACCGTAACACACAGCTACACGCACGTCAAGAAATGCCTGGATATGCTCAAGGCTCTCGCCATGCCTCACGAGGATGTTCTTCCAGAGGCAGAGGCTCAGTATATGCGGCAGACCGATAACGCCCGCAAGATGAAACGCTACACAGATTTGCTCGCTGCTGCCGTGCGCTCCATTACCGGACAGGCGGAGGAGACTCAGGCGGCCAGCATTTTCTCCCCCGGTGGAACTACCATTGCCAAGGGCGGCAAGACGCGTGGCGTGGATGATTTTGAGGTACTGGCCATGTTAACCCTCACGCGACAGGATGGCTGACTTCCCGACAGTGCTGACCGGCATGCTGCCGGATTCTGCTTTGCGCATGGGGGTGCGTCTCTCCAAGGAGTTACTCCGTAAACATGCTGCACGCGTCAAGGGAGATAAGGCTCTCATTGATGCCGCCGTTTCTTCTGCCTGGGTGACAACCTTGCGGCATGATACTTGCGGCGTAGCCCCCTACAAAAGCGAAACCGAAGGAGACTTTTCCGAGCTGCTGGTCGTGGGTGTGCAGGCTCATGCCGAAATTACCCCGGCACAGATTGCCCGACTGCAACAGCTGATACACATCGCTGTGCAGTATCCGCTTCTTCTGGCTGTGGATGCCGGGAATGCGGTGTATCTTTCCCTTCTCCCTCAGGGGGCTCCGCTGGAGGCTTTGGTGCGGGCTCAGGTGTTACCCGCTGTCCCGGAGTTCTTCTGCTATGTCGCATGGCTGCAAGAAAGTCGCCAGCCACACCTCATGGCCCTGTTCCATCGCTGGGCTTGCGCTCTGCACGCCCTTGCGCTCATGCAGAACAAGCCTGCCGTTTGCGTTGATTTGCCTTTCGCACCGCTCAATTCACCTCAAGCCGCAGCTCAGCTCTTGGCTGATTTACATCGCCTGAATCATGATTGGAAATCCGTCTCTCAGGAGCTCAGAAAGGCGACTAACCCTCAACAGCGTATCTCTCTTTCCAAGCAGCGCCACCATCTTGGCGCACAAATCCACCAACTCTTGCAATCTCACCATATTCTCCCCTAAGCTATGCCGTACGAAAAATCTTCTCCCACTTCTCCCGAAGCTCAATCGGCTTCTCCCATTCAAGATAATCTCCGGGCTCTCGCCGCTCTTTTCCCCTCCGTGGTGCGTGAGGGGAAGGTGGACTTCGATGCCCTCTGTCAACTGCTGGGTAAAGACATAGCTAAAGAGGATGAACTGTTCGGGCTCAACTGGCGAGGCAAGGCTCAGGCCCGCCGCGCTGCGCTTACGCCCTCCCTCGGTACGCTTCGCCCTTGCAAGGGGGAAAGCAAAGCTTGGGACACGACCCGGAATCTGTACATAGAAGGTGATAATCTGGAGGTTCTCAAGCTGCTCCGCAAATCCTACGGCGGCAGAGTAAAAATGATTTATATTGATCCGCCCTACAACACCGGCAAGGAGTTTGTGTACCCCGATGATTACCAGAACGGTATCGAAAATTACAAGAAACTGACGGGGCAAGAGGGTAAGTTTGCTGCCAATGTTGAGTCTTCCGGACGGTATCATACTGATTGGCTCAATATGATGTATCCCCGCCTTTGTCTAGCTCGTGATTTATTGAGTGAAGATGGGATTATTTTTATTAGTATTGATGAAAATGAGTTCGTTAATGTAAAATTTCTGTTGAACCTTGTTTTTGGTGAAACAAATTGTGTAACAGATGTAGTATGGAAGAATCGCTATAATGCTGCAAAAGAAAAACATATCGCTAAAATTCATGAATACATTTTCGTTTACGCAAAGAATAAATCTTTTTTAACGGAAATCTCCATCCCCACTACGGAAGAGTATGTAACCCGTTATTTCAAATATACTGATGAAAAAGTCTCTGTTAGAGGGCCGTTCCGACTGCAGCCTCTTGAAGCAGGTAAAAGTTTAGATGCTCGCCCTAATTTAGTATTCGCAATCGAAGCGCCAGATGGTACAAACATACATCCCAAGCGTCAATGGAAATGGGATCAGGCTCATGTTTTATCTGCACTTAAGGCTGGAGACCTTTATTTTAACAAAGTAGGAGACGATTGGACCGTAAGCACAAAACAATATCTGAGAGATGAAAATGGTGTCGATTATGGAGTTAAGCCTTTCTCCATCATTGACAACATTTACACGCAGAAAGCAACCAAAGAAATTACAGATATCTTTGGTAACGATAAAATTTTCCCTTTCCCCAAGCCAACGGATTTGCTCATCCATTTAATGAACATAGCTAATATAAATGATTCGGACATAGTAGTTGACTTTTTTGCGGGGTCTTGTACAACTGCTCATGCATTATTTAATCGTTCTGCTGAACAACGAAAGGGGCGATTTATTATGGTACAGCTTCCTGAGCCCTGTGACGAGAAAAGCGAAGCCTACAAAGCCGGTTACAAGAACATCTGCGAAATCGGCAAAGAGCGCATCCGGCGCGCGGGCGAGAAAGTAAAAGAAGAAGCCGGGTTAGCCGGGCAGAATCTGGATATTGGCTTCCGTGTTTACAAACTGGACAGCAGCAATGTGAAGGCATGGAACCCGCAAGCAGATGACTTAGCGACAGCCGTGAACAATTTCGCAGAGCATTTGGTGGGTGGACGCACGGAAGAAGACTTCCTGACAGAAATCATGCTGAAGAGCGGCATTGATTTGGTGGAAGAAGTGGATGAACGCGAGATAGCAGGGCACCGAGTGCAGAGTCTGGGCTATGGTCAGTATTACGCCTGCATGGCTGCGGATTTGGCGAAGGATTATGAGGATGTAGCTCTGGGCATTGCTGCGTGGCACGAGGAAGACTGTGCTTTTGCCGGTGGAGAGCAGCAGGATACTTGCACCGTGTTCGTTTCTGATTTAGCTTTCGCCTCTAACGATGCGGCCAAGATGAACTTCGTGGCCATACTGGAGCAGCACGGCATCTGCAACATTAAAGCCCTGTAAGCCGCCATGAGCAAGATACGACTGCATTTTGAGCCGAATCTGGAGTATCAGCACCGCGCCATCGAAGCCGTGTGCGGATTATTCGAGGGTACGGAGAACGGAAACCTAGCGTTCAGTGTCTGCCAACCCCTTGTAGTAAAACCGGGCGAGCAAATGAATCTGGGGTTTGTAGGTATACACAAAAACAGCACCACACTCTCCGGCAATGAACTGCTGCACAACCTGCAAGCCATACAGGAACGCAACGGCATCGAGATGTCCGGCGAAGTCAAGCCGGATGGATGGCATTTCACCGTAGAAATGGAGACCGGCACGGGCAAGACCTACGTCTACCTGCGCACCATCTACGAGCTGAACAAGCGCTATGGTTTCAGCAAGTTTGTGATTGTGGTGCCATCCATCGCCATCAAGGAGGGTGTGGATAAATCCATCAGCATCATGCGGGAGCATTTCCGCACGCTGTATGATGGCGTGGAGGTGAACAGCTTTACCTATGATTCCGCCCGCTTGCAGGAGGTGCGCAACTTCGGCAATTCCGATAAGCTGCAAATAATGGTTTGCACCATTCAATCCATCACGGATATCGGCAAGGAAGCCGAAGAAGAATTCCAGGATACAGCGAAGCGCAAGGGCGGCAAGCGAGCCAAGCGAGTGATGTACACTGTGAGCGAAAAGACGGATGACCGCAAACCCATTGAGTTCATTCGCGAGTGCCACCCCATCGTGATTATTGATGAGCCGCAGAATATCGGCATCAAAGGCGAGGAAAAGGGCATTGCCTGCCTGCACCCGCTCTGCACCTTGCGTTATTCCGCCACGCACAAGAACCTGTTCCACCCGGTGTATGCGCTGAATGCCGTGGATGCCAGTGCACAGAAACTGGTCAAAGGCATTGAAGTGGCCAGCATACAATCCGACATCACGCATGTGGAGCCGTATATGAAGCTGGTGAGCACATCGCCCAAGAAAGGCGGTAGTGCCAGGCTGGAGGTGCTCTGTAAAACGGCGAGCGGTGACTACGGGCGCGAACAGGTGGAAGTGCAGCCCGGCACGCTGATGGGTATGTGCACGCATTGCCCCGGAGTCTATGACAACGTAGTGGTGCAGGAAGTACACGAGGACTCTATCGTGTGCAACCACTTGGAAAGCCCGCTATTCATAGGACAATCGACCGGAGGGATGGACGAGGAGCAGATGACCCGCGCCATGATTCGCGCCACTATCGAAGAGCACATGAAGAAGGAGGTGAAGCTGCGCCCGAAGGGCATCAAGGTGTTGAGTCTGTTCTTCATCGACCAAGTGTCGGATTATCGTCAATATGATGCGGCCCGCAATCGCAAGCCGGGCCCGCTGGTGCAGATGTTTGAGCAGGAGTATGAGAAGGTCATGCGAATGCCGCAATACCGGAGCTTGTACGAAGGTATGCCTCCGGCTGCAGCGGAGGTGCATGACGGGTACTTCTCCATCGACAAAGGCAAGAAAGGACAGAATGATATCTGGACTGATACGGAGGACAACGCCAAAGGCAAGGAAGCTGCGCAGAGAGCCTATAACCTCATTATGCGAGATAAGGAAAAGCTCCTGAGTCTCGAAGAATCGATGAAGTTCATTTTCTCGCACTCCGCGCTCCGAGAGGGTTGGGACAACCCGAATGTGTTTCAGGTATGCGTGTTGCGCGATATGAGCAGCATTGTGTCCCGGCGTCAGGCTCTGGGGCGAGGGTTGCGCCTGTGCGTGAACCAGGAGGGTGTGCGAGTACGCGAGAGCGGCGTGAATACGCTCACCGTCATAGCCCGCGAGGATTTCAAGACCTATGCGGTCCAGTTGCAGAAGGAATATGAGGCTGACGGCGTGCGTTTCGGCATCATTACCAAAGCCCGCTTGGGCGTACTGGAATATACAGACGCAGAGGGCAACACCGTGCGATTGGGTCAGGAATTGGCACAGGTGGTACTGTCAGATTTACAGAGCAAAAAGCTCATTACCAAGGACGGCAAAGCTACCGAGGAGCTCAAAAAGCAGTTGGATGCCGGGACTTATCAGGTGCCGGAAGTCTGCCGCTGCGCGCAGCTGGAAATCCTTGGCCGCTTGCGACCGCTCACCCGCCCGATTGAGATTAAGGACGCCCGCGAGAGGCAGGTTGTTACCAGCCGCTATGAGAAAATGCGGCTGGATAAGGATTTCCTCGAACTCTGGAACCGAATCAAGAAGAAAACAACCTATCGCGTGCAGTTCGATTCGGAGGAGCTGATTCGCAATGTCATCGGCGTGCTGGATGTTGAACTCTCCAAAATCAAAGCCCCGCTCATCACCAAGACGGTAACGGAAACCGTGATGGACATCAATGGCATTCAGGCGGGGGCTCAGAAAACTTCTGCCACGGTGATGGATACCTCCAACGTGCCGGTGGGGGATATTCTGACTTCTCTGGAGGCTTCCACGCACCTGACACGCAAGACGCTCAGCCGCATTCTGACCGGGATTCGGCACCTGCAAGCCATACGCTTCAATGGGCCCCTGTTCGAGAAGACTGTGCTGCGAGTGATACGCGCGGAGATGAAAAAGCTGATGGTGAAAGGCGTGAGCTATAAGCCTGTGACGATTGGTGAAAAAGAATACAATGCTCAGGAATTGTTCAAGGACACAGAGGGGTATCTGGACAAGATGGTCAAGGCTGGCGATAAATGCGTGCTGGACCATGTTATCTGGGACTCAGAGATTGAAAAGCAATTTGCCCTGGATGCAGAGGCCTGTGAACAGGTGAAGATGTATGTGAAGCTGCCCGGCACCTTCCGCATTCACACACCGCTCGGGCCTTACAATCCGGACTGGGCACTGGTGCTTGATGTGGAAGGAAAGAACCATCTGTACTTTGTTGTAGAGACGAAGGGAACAGATTTGCTGGGCGAGCTACGCGATACCGAGAGCGGCAAAATCCACTGCGCAGAGCAGCATTTCAATACCGTGGCCGAAGGGCAGGAAAGCACGGCTCGCTATCTGGCACCGGTGGCAAGTTTGTCGGAAGTGATAGCTTGCTTGTGACTATGTTTTGGGTACGCGTTGCGAATGATTAGTGGATAGGGACAGAAAAAGAGGGCTTTTTTTCGTTGACAGCAGGTGGTGTATACGGTATAGGAAGAGCATGACGGTTGTTCGTAGCGTAATGGTTGCTCTTGCTTTGTCGGCTCCGCTCTTTGGGGCAGAAAAAGTGATGTTCGTGGGGGATTCCATCACGCATGGCGTGGGGGCGGGCTCGTACCGCTGGCCGTTGCACCGGCTCTGGGTGGATAATGGGATGCGCTTTGAGGTGGTGGGAGTGCATGTGGGCAATCACAGCCGAGGGATTGCTCCCGGTACGACATACGGCGGGGTGGCATTCAACAATCGGCATTCGGCCATGTGCAGCGAGCGTGCATACGAGATAGCCGGGCGCAGAAATGTCTCCGGGCGGCTGGGCAACAGTAATATCCATGATTGGCTCGGATTGGATGCGAGCTATTCCGGAAAGTTCCGCATCGAGCCTGCCTCGCAGATGCCCGATTTATTCTTCATCCTCATCGGAACCAACGATGCTTTGGGCGAAAATGCCCTTTGCGGCGGTATCGGAGCAGGGAACAATCTGGCAACGCTCCGAAAGAACATGCTGGGGAGCGGTGGTGATATGGATACCATCATCGGAGCGATGCGCCGGGCGAATCCGAAGGCAAGAATTGTGGTGCTGAGCATACCCGGCTGGCATGATACGATTCAGCCGGACAATACCGCAGCGGCAGATTTTGCCGCGGTGCTGGAATTTAATCGCGAATATGCCCGATGGGCCAAATCGCGGGGTGTCCTCTTTGTGGATATCAGCAGTTCGCTGCGGGATTATACACGAACAGATAAACCCGGTGTGGCGGTGCCTGCTTTCCTGCAACCTTTTGACCACCTGCATCCCTCGCCGCAGGGTGATTTACTCATCGCCGGGGCGGTGGCACAGAAACTGGGCTGGCCTGGGGCAACAGCAGGATTGCCGCGCCGGGAGGTGGTGCTCAAAGCCGCGCATTCCCCCCTGCGCAAGGCGTGGCGTAAACAGGCTGAATCTGCCGGATTCACCTGCCGCATGAAGCCGGATATGCCGTCTCCCTGGGAATCCTGCCGTGGGGAAGTACTGGCAGAAATGACTTGCGGCAGCGGGCATGTGCAGGTGCTGGATTGCGGTATTCGCTGGGGCAGGGACAAAATGCTCTGTGCCGGGAAAATGGGGAATCTTGTGGATGTGACCATGGCGTATGTGGCCGAGCCGACGGTTACGGGGGCTGCTCCCGGATACTATGTCTGGTGGGGAGAGCGGCTCATCGGCGAAGCGCTTCCGGGACAGGCGGAGCAGGTGCAGCCGGCTCTTGAAATCCGTGGAGGCCAAGGCATCAAGGTGGTGGGCGGAATGATAGAGAATGAGGCATGCGCCCCGCTGACCGCTTCGGCGGATTGACACGCTGTGGCTCTGATTGGGCTTGCCAGAGCGGGGGGAGCGGAGTATAATGCACGCCGTTATGAAACAGTACGCACAGCAACTTCTGCGTTACCCCGACATGGGGATTTCTCTTGATCTTTCTCAGCTGCCGCTCACTCCCGAGTTTCTGGCAGAGATGAAGCCGCTCATCGACCGCGCCTACAGCGATATCGCGGCGCTGGAGAGCGGCGTGATTGCCAACCCGGATGAGAACCGCATGGTCGGGCACTACTGGCTGCGCAACAGCGCTATTGCTCCCACTCCGGAGCTGCGTGCTGCTATTGACGGCCCGCTGGCTGACCTCAAGGCTTTCGCAGCCGATGTGCTCGGTGGTAAGATTCCGGCTCCCAACGGTAAGAAGTTCAGCACCTGTCTGGTCATCGGTATCGGCGGCTCTGCTCTGGGGCCGGAGCTGGTGGCGGATGCTCTGCCGGCGGATGGCCTGAGGATGGCATTCCTGGACAACACCGACCCGGACGGCATGTACAAGGTACTGGACACCCTGCCGCTCACGGAAACGCTCGTGGTGGTCATCTCCAAGAGCGGCGGTACTCCTGAGACCCGCAACGGCATGGTCTGCGCTCAGGCATATTTTGCAGCTAAGGGCGTGGCCTTTGCTCCGCAGGCGGTGGCCGTGACCGGCGTGGGCTCCACGCTGGACAAGGTGGCTGTGGCCGAGGGCTGGCTGAAGCGTTTCCCCATGGAAGACTGGGTGGGCGGTCGTACCTCTGAGACTTCCGTCGTGGGGCTCGTTCCTGCCTCTCTTCAGGGCGTGGATATTGACAGCTTGCTGAAGGGTGCGGCGGATATGGATGCCCGCACTCGCGTGGCCGACACGGCTTCCAACATGTCCATGCGCCTGGCTCTGGCCTGGTATGCCGCCGGTGAGGGGCGCGGTAAGAAGGATATGGTGGTGCTGCCGTACAAGGACAGTCTGGTGCTGTTCTCCAAGTACCTCCAGCAGCTCATCATGGAATCCCTCGGCAAGGAACTTGACCTGGACGGCAAGACGGTGCACCAGGGTATCTCCGTGTACGGCAACAAGGGCTCTACCGACCAGCACGCCTATGTGCAGCAGCTGCGCGACGGTATCAATAACTTCTTCGTCACCTTTATTGAGGTGCGTCAGGCTCCCACCGACACGGTGAAGGTGGAGGGCGAGTTTACGGCCGGGGACTATCTGCAGGGCTTCCTGCGCGGCACCCGCAAGGCGTTGACCGAAAGCGGCCGCCAGAATATCACTATCTCCATCCCCACGGTGAATGCCTACACGCTGGGCCAGCTCATTGCCCTCTTTGAGCGTGCTGTGAGCTTCTATGCCAGCCTGATTCACATCAACGCCTACCACCAGCCCGGTGTGCAGGCCGGTAAACTGGCTGCCAACGTGTTCCTGAAGCTGCTGGCGGCTGCAGAGGCGGCGCTGACGACCGAACCGGCCACGGCCGCCGATATTGCCGCCAAGGTTTCCTCCGATGCGGAAGATACCTACCACGCTCTGGTACACATTGCCGAATCCGGCAAGGCTGTCTGGACGCTGGGTGAGTGCCCCTGCTGCGATACCTTCGCCAAGGCATAAATCGCGCTGATTAAACTGTTTGCCAACCGCCTCCACCCGTTTAATTGCGGGGTGGAGGCGGTTTTTGTCTCAACAGGATGACGAGAATGTGTCTGTTGCTGTTGGCGGCGGCCGTGTTGCTGCCGGGATGTCGTACCAGGTTGGATATGGGTATTTCTGCGGTGAATCCGCCGGAGAGAATGCCGGAAGTTCAGGCCTGGAGCAAGGGAGAGAAATTGATCATGGGAGCCGATACCGGCTCCCAGCTTCCTGCTGCCATTTTTCCCGTAACAGCTATGGAGTTGGGTAGCAAAATCCGCTGGGGTAAGCCTGTGCAGCCCAGCTCCATTGAGGTGAGCCTGACGCGAGATGGCGCACCTGTGCAGGAGAATTGCCCGGTGGTGCATTCCTTTTTTGCCACAACGGATGGCTTAATTGGCTGGCCGGAGCTGCGCAGGCACGTCTGGCATCTGGATTATGATAAGGGGGAACACGAGTTCCGGGAATCCCTGCCGCCGGAGGTGCGCCAATGGGACAGTGTGGCGCTGAGAAAGTGGGGGCGTCCCATGGTGCATATCAAGGGACTGGGGGATTGCCTGATAGACAGCGGGGCTCCCCATGCCGTGTACCTGCCGCCGAAGATGTGGAAACGCTTCATGAAATCCTATCCGCAGGCGCAAATCCTGCAATTCAGCGGTGACAGCCCGGCGGCGGGCGGCTATTTCCGCATAGCGGTGGTTCCCGTGCCGAAGTTACAGCTGGGTCGTCTGCAACTGGAAAACGTGATGGTTTGCGAGAGCTTTTTCAAGACGCCGCATGTGGTGCTGGGCACACAGATTCTGGAGCAGGTGGAAGTCTGGCTGGACGGCCCCGGCAGACGCCTGTATTTCCGCCCGAACAAACCGATTACATCCGATCAAAAAGCCCTTTCTTTGTCGGCTTGAGCACGCAGACGGCAATCAGGAAGAGCAGCCAGCATGTCAGCTGCGTTGATATCGGCACCCAAGTGACGGTACATACCAGCCATGCTTCCCGGAGCAACCATGCCGGGAGGAACAAGAGAATCGGCCAGCGCAGCAGCCCGTGGAAGCACGGCAGGATGAACAGGATGAGCAACAGGCTGACGACGGCAATGCTGTATTGTTTCCACCCGCTCAGCAGGACGTGCTCTTGCAGCGCGTGACCGCCCACGATGCGCTGTGCCGTTTCGTGGGTGACTTTTTCCGTTCCGGCAAGCTGGGAAACCGTGAGAGCCAGCCGCTCCAGACGCCGGGGTGTATCCTGTTTCGGGGCGGGTTCTTCCATGACCACGCAGGAACTGTCGCCCAGTGTTTTGCGGATGTTGTTGCCGCTCACCACATCGGACAAGGCCAGCGAAACAACCCTGGCTTCTTCGATGCGGGTGCGTCCGTGGCGATCCAGCGGGCGGGTGATGCCGCCGTAGGTGATACTTTCGCCCAGTTTCACCTGCACATCTTCGGATTTAAGCCCCAGTCGCATGAGCGCCAGCCGGAAAGGAAGGGTGGGGATAGTCTCGCCGTTCCAGCGCACCAGCAGGGGGAAAGACATTTTTTCCACCGCAGAGGGTTTATGCGTGTGCGGTTCATCCTGCAACCAGTCCGGAGCCCATACAACGGCCAGAGAATCCGGGGTGGAGGTCAGGCTGTTGGGCAGGGGGCGGTTCGCGATGGGCAGCCCACGGGCATCTCCCTGCACATTTTCGGCGGGGATGGCAGATTGGCGCAGCTCCAGCGGGGTAAAGTCCGGCTGGGCGGCGGTGCGGCCACGGAGCCCGGCAACGGCGTGGGGGAACGCCTGCATGACCCGACAGAACATTTCGCGAGACATATCGCCTGTTTCCTGTTGCCAGGTGAGGGGGGATGAGAGGGCAATATCCTGTACTCCCTCCTGTTTCAGACGATTCAGCAGCACGGCCATGTCCTGCGGACCCAGGGGCAGGGCGGCAAAGCTGGCGGCACAGGAGGCGTTGTTGAGCTCCACCATACCCACCGTGGGGCAGATAAGCTCGCGGTGCTCCACCGTGTAGGATTCCATCTGCGTTTTGCTCCCGGCCGGTACCAGCTGGATGTGTTCGCCGTTTTGGGGGGTGATGCCGTGCAGACGGTTGACATAGTCGTAGAACCAATGATCCGGGAGGAAGATACGCCCGATGAACCAGGCTGCCATGATGAACCCGGTCCAGAACAGGACACCGACGATACTGACGCGGCGTTTTACTTTACGACGTGATGAAGACATGCGGCGGCGGCGGTTGCGGGCGAACCCGGAGGAGTGTTGTCGATGACGTGGCGCAGGGCGGTCAGTGCGGCGGGAATTTGGTCCAGATACCAGGATTTACCCATGTTGTACCCGATGTTGGCAAAGGCCCCCATGGCCTGCATGAGACGCTGCATGGCGCAGGCTGCGAAAATATCGGTACGGAGCGCCTGTCCGCTCTGCTCGCTCCAATAGCGGAGAAGTGCCCGGCGGGTGTCCGACCCAAGCTCCATGTACGGGTCATAGAGCAGGGAGGCGAGGTCATATTCCGCCAAGCCCATGCGCATCCCCTGGAAGTCGATGAGCCAGGCCTGCCCGTCTTTCAGCATGATATTCTGGCTTTGGCAATCGCGGTGCACAGGGACGCGGGGCAGGGTTGCGAGCCATTCTGCCATGTCCTGCAGGGCAGGGTGGCTCAGGAAAGTTTCCGGCTTTTGCCCCAGGTGTCTGCCGATGAAATGCTCGGCAAAGTATTCCTGCTCCCAGCGATACATGGCGGCATCGAAAGCCGGTTGCAGCTCCCAATCCGGCTTCAGCTGTCGGAACGGAATCAGGGTATCGATGGCTCGGCGGTAGGCCTCCAGTTTCTCCTCCTCCGGGGCGGTTTTCAGAGAAAGCAGGTCAGTCGTGCCCAAATCCTCTGTCAGACACGCTCCGCAGGCATCCGGCAAGCTCAGCTCTGCCGCAATGGCCGGTACGCGGATACCCGCTGCCGCCAGCCCATGTGCGGCAGGGAGGAAGGAATTGTTGTCAGCACGGGCTCCTGTCCAGTAAATGGCCATCAGCCCGTGCACACGCATGATGCTGCGACCGGATGCCCCGGAAGCCACGGACTCCAACATCTCCGGGCTTGTTTCCCTGCCGGTATGTTGCTGAGCCAGAGCTGCCAGAATTCGGCGGGCTGATGAAGAGGACTCGGTCATGCAGGCGTTAATGGAGCTTGAAGAATTGCAGCGTTTCCTCCTCCTCAGGCGTTTCCTCCTGTGTGGTGTCGGGAGCTTCGTTCGGTTGCGGCTCTTCCGGCGCGGCGGCAGGGCTTTCTTCGGACACCGGGAAGTAACGCTCCGGCATTTTTCGCGGGGTGAGACCCTGTCCGGCGCGGGGGGAATCGGAGCGAGGCTGCGGACGTTTATTCTGCAAGACTTCCGCTATGGTATGCGGCTGCCCCGTCCGACAGAGGAGCTGTACCAACAGGAGAATGACAGTTGCCACCGCCAACGGATGAAGGGCGACGACCAGCCCGCCGCAAAAGTCCCCGACGTTTGCGTAACTGCCGTACACGCAGAACTGCACCGTGCTGAATAAACCACACAGCGCAAACAGTGAAGCCATAACGTAGCCTGTAATGACGGCAAGGTGCATAACGCCGCTTATTCTATCAGATAGCATTGCTCTGTCAAGCATAAGGCATGTCCCCGCTACGCTCGCGCGCGACTTTTTGCCACGGAGCATAACAGGGCAAACGCATTTGAGTTGTGTCATACTCTCTGGAGATTCAGGTCGCTAA
>CAYYKC010000057.1:0-15169 GCA_964471605.1 uncultured Akkermansia sp.
GGAGACTTTTTGGGAGACTTTTGGGCGTTGCTTTTGTTTTTACACTTTTCAGATTCGGGGCATAATAGTCACAATACGAGATTTGTCCTTGACTTGTGGGGCACGTTCGGTGTACTCTGAAGTTCCTTAATAGCATATAGGGCATGGTAGGACTTTTGTCCTCCATGCTCAATTCTTTTATCAGGCTATTGAGTATCTTGTGCTCTCTCTTATGCCAAAATCGCCTCCGTTTTATACTGCGTGAATGGGTCATGCCCACACTTTATAACGAAGAGCCAAAAAGAGCCGCTACCCTTTGACGAGTAGCGACCCTTGTTATCAAATTGAAAGATTGAGTTACTTGCGGCGGCGGCGAGCAGCCAAGCCAGCAAGAGCCAGCAGGCTCAGCGTGGCGGTTGCGGGCTCGGGGATGGGGGCTGTCGTTACGTTGAGAGATACGAGCGGTGCTGCATTGGTTCCTACTTCTGTATAGCCAGTTCCCTTAGAGCCCCAGTCGGTCGTATCAAACGGGTCTACACCTGTCCATGTGCCTGCCGTGGAGCCAGCCAGAGCAACGCTATGGTCGGAGCCACCGTTAATCGTGAATGTAAGTTTATCGTTTTTCGTCAGGCCTCCCAGGTTGAGATTTGACAGAGTGAGTTCGCCGCTATTGCGAACCACGTATTCTGGATTATTCACAATCTGCTGGGTGTATGAGTATGCGTCATTTCCTGCAACAGAAAGAGATACATAACGGTTACCGTCCATACCCCAGCCCCAGGAATTAACTTTGACGGTCAAGGTGGTGATGGTAATGATGTCAGTATTACCAATCTCACCAGAACCGAACAGGGAATTCAAGTCAATTGAGAACGTGAGGGGAGCACCACTTATTGAACCTGGCCAATTGCCAAAAGTATAATCCAATCCCGCTACATTAGGATTAGTGTAACCATTATACAACTGACCATTGTATGTAATGCCTGTTGTAAGCGTAAGGTCGGCAGCAGAAGTCAACCCGACAAGAAGCATAAGGGCTATGATTGTTCTTTTCATGATTAGTAAGAATTGATTTTTAGAGGTTAGAGTGGATTGTGCAGGGGTATCCAGTTCTACGAGCGCCGGAATGCTGAGAGACCCGCGCCTCACTCGCCGGAAGGCAGTATATCGCATTCCGAATGCGATGCTGCGCGGGGATAGTAATATGATGTCTCCTATGTGTTTTGAGAAAACGCCTATAATCTTATTAATCTCTACAGTAAATCCTGTATATCTTGTAGCGAACACACATGGCTTGCTATCGTGGTGTCAACTGTGGCACAATTGAGCCCTCTGTTTAAATAGTTTGTTCAACATAAATGGTGAATTTAAGAGAAAAATTGCTTGCAAAACACACAAAAAACGCTAAAATCACCATATATGGTGATTTTAAGTAACGCAGCAGAGATAGGAAGAGAAATACGCTTGCGGCGGGAATCGTTGGGGGTAACGCTGCAACAACTGGCAGATTTGACAGGAATCGGCATCAATACACTTAGCCGTCTGGAGCGAGGGGTGGGCGGAGTTACTCTGAAAACACTGCTTGCGGTGATGCAAACGCTGGGCTTGAAATTGAGAATGGAAACAGAAAGGAGCTGAGAGATAAATGGAACGCCGAGCTACAGTTTTTGTCAACAGAATTGCAGCTGCAACACTGTTCAAACATGAAAAAGCTGACTCACGGAGATATGAATTGCGTTATCTACCGGATTACCTGATGCTTCCGCAGGCAACAGCCGTAAGCTTGCTGCTACCTCTGCGGAGCGAACCTTATTATAGTGATTGCCTGTTTCCTATTTTTGATAACATGTTACCGGAAGGGGAGTACAGACGCAGTATCTGTCTGCGGCTTCGTTTGGATGAGTCAGATTCTTTCGGTTTACTGTTAGCCTTGGCTCAATATGATTCCATTGGTGTCATCACGGTTAGGGAGGATATACAATGAGTGCCCCTCTTTTTTCAAGGTATAGTCCGGCTGAGAGCCGTCGGTTGTTTGATGGGCAGAATATCAGCCCGGTTTTGCCGTACGACTGCTCTCCTTTCAACGATGAGGAAAGTGAGGCTGATAGCCCCGGCTGCATCTCTGTATCCGGAGCGCAGGAAAAATACTCTTTGGTATCGGATGGTCATTTCCTGCGCTACGCCAAACAAGGGGAGCAAGGTCTCTATATTTTGAAGCCGCGTCCGCACCGCATGAAGCTGCGGATGGATATGCCGGTGAATGAGTGGCAGAGCATGCGCTGGGCAGGGGAATTATTCGGTATTCCCGTAGCAGAATGCACTCTCTGTTTTTACGGAGATGGTGAACCGGCGTATCTGGTGCGACGCTTCGATGTGAAACCGGACGGCAGCAAGCGCAGGATGGAAGATTTGGCAGCGTTGGGAAATGTTACCACACAGGGAAACAGTGGCAGTAAATATGAAGGAAGCTATGAGGAACTGGCCTCCATCATTGCTCGTTATGCCGTTGCACCGCGTATTCAGCTCATGCTCTTCTTTCAGTATGTAGTGGTGAATTATCTGCTGTGTAACGGTGATGCGCACATGAAGAATTTTGCCCTCCTGGAGGACGATGCCGGAGGAATGGTGCTGGCTCCAGCCTATGATGTCATGAACACTCGCCTGCATGTGGAAGACTCTGACTTTGCTTTAAGCCACGGTTTATTTGCCGATGGTCAATCTGTTTCTCGGTCGGGTATGGGCGCTCATTTTCTCGATTGGGCAGAAAGAATTGGACTCCCCCGCAAAGCTGCGCTTCGTTATTTGAAAAAAGCACTCTCTCAACAAAATAAACTGGAAGAGCAAATACATGCTTCCCTGCTCAGTAAAAAAGCTCTTCATGCCTACTTGTACCACATTCGTGAGCGTTTTTTGCGGCTGCAGAAAGGCCTGTGAATACCTATTCAATAAAGACAATAAGACCGCTGCCGGAGAAAAGGCAGCGGTCTTGATTGATAGGTAAAAGAAATGCAATAAATTACTTGCGACGGCGGCGAGCAGCCAGACCGGCCAGAGCAAGCAGGCTCAGCGTAGCCGTGGTCGGCTCGGGGACGGAAGCTGTTGTTGCAGAAGCAGAAATTCCATCTACAATATATGCTGTAGTAGCGTCGCCGCTTACACCTCTAACAATGCCATAAATCTTATAACCTTTCTGCCATGTAAAGGTTCCATTTAATTTGATGGAAGTTAAATCTTCACTTTTTGAGTTAAAGGTAATGTTTGTAACATCCTCAATTCCCACAACCTTCTCTCCGCTAGCATCTCTCAACGCCAACTCTAATTTGATTTCGCCGTCAAGAGGGTTGTTCACGTAGTCCTGAGCTGAGAAAGAAATATTGGTCAGGGTCGTGCCAGCAGCAATATCTTGACCGAATACAAAGGCTGCGCCCAAGCCACCAACACCCGAGCGTCCGGCAAGAGTGAGAATACCATTATTCCAGGTGCCTTCTCGGTATGTGACCGAATCAATCGTAATCTCGGGGGTTCCCCAATTAGCGCCTATATAATTTCCATCATTGCCGCCCACATAAAAACCATAATTGGAGATTCTGTCAGTAATGGTATCAAGGGGTAAACTGCTCAGCCCCTTCGTTTGGTTTACTGGGCTTGTTGTATAAGCAGGCAGAGTAAGCGTGAGCGTATCAGCAGCGGCCACCCCGGCGAGTAGCTCGAGGGTACCCAGTTCTACGAGCGCCGGAATGCTGAGAGACCCGCGCCCCACTCGCCAGAGTGGCAGTATATCGCATTCCGAATGCGATGTACAGACTTTTCTGTTTAAAATGTTGAAAAAAATACACTTCGGTTGATAGAGTGTGGGGTTTTCTTCTTTTCAAAACAGGTAGTACATAATTTTGTATATCAATTAATAGAAAAACAATAAAATTTTATTTATGTGATTTTTCTATAAAAATAATTAGTATAAAAACTTTCAGAAAATGGGGTATTGGGGGGCAAAACCTACAAAATTAGCGCAAGACGCTCGCGGGTATCGTCCTGACCGTGCGAGAGGATAAGAAGCACCTTAAAGTGCCATGCATACACTGTACTGAGATTGGAGGTGGCGGATAATGCAATTGTTTCAATGCAATTGCTTTCGTCCCATAGTCGGAAAATCAGTTTTTTCAGAATACTTAACTATTTATTCAAAATGAAAGAAAACAACACATTCTCTAGCCGACATTTTCCGGCGGTGTAAAGATGCAAATTCTAATCTTTATTGTTATCCCCGCGCAGCATCGCATTCGGAATGCGATATACTGCCTTCCGGCGAGTGAGGCGCGGGTCTCTCAGCATTCCGGCGCTCGTAGAACTGGGTATCCCCGAGCTGCTTGCCGATAAACAAGAAACGTATAGAAAACTCAATACAATATGAAAAAGACAATCATAGCTCTTTTCGCTCTCGCCGGGGTGGCCGCTGCTGACACAGTTCCGCTGACCTTGCCTGGCGCAGATGACTTTACATGGATTGCTGGCAGCAACGCCAGCGGTATTGGCACTGGTTCTTCTGCTGAAATTATTCAGCAATTAGCCTCTGCTATTACCGATTCTACCATCGGCAATACTGACCTTACAGGTTGGTTTGGAGGCACAGGTCAGGCCTATGCTCAAACCTCATACAATGACATAACTATTAATTCAACAAATTCTTTCACCTTCAAAAGCCGCCCGGCCCTCAGCGGTGAGTATGTAGCTCTTGGTGTATCATTGGACGAAGCTGCTTCTGCGATTACTCTGACTTTCTCTAATGACAAAAAGGTTGGATATTCCCTCTGGAGTTATGATTCAGCAAGTGCTACTGCCACTGAACTGATTGGAACAACCGGTCTTACTGCGGCAGGAACCGTGGAAGTAACTTATGATGCCGCTGAGGTGAAGCCTTCTACGCTCTTTGTTGTCTGGACAGCAAACCCTTCAACAGGTGCTGAAGGTGGTAATACGCAGGTGAACATTTCCAACATTGGTCTCAGTTACAGCACTGCTCCTATCCCCGAGCCCGCCACAGCCACGCTTTCTCTGCTGGCTCTGGCCGGTCTGGCTGCTCGCCGCCGCCGCCGCTGAAGCTATGGCGTGACAAGTCGCTGTCGTAAGTAATTGATTGCTTGCGCGTTTACCTATCAATCAAGACCGCTGCCTATATACGGCAGCGGTCATTTTCTTTACAGCCGGCACGGCATGCGTACTGCGGAGAAAGTCTGCGCGATGCAGCCTCTATATTTTAATCACATCCGAGATTTATTCCTCGTCAAACTCCTCACAATCAGAGATTTTCAGCTCGTTAAATACCTCGATCTGCTTGCGGAGTTTGGTGTAGGAGGTATTCAGCTCGAGAACACGCTTTTTTAAATCGTTATTCGTAAATCAACATGCCCAAAATCTTTGTGACCCGTATGGGGTGAGGAATGAAAATGGTGCGGCTATCCGGTTTTGCAGCGTGAGAAGCCACCTGAATGGAGAAGGGTGTGCTATGCCCCGGCGGCTCGGGCAGCGGCGTGTTTGCCGTAGGCGGTTTTGGGGTGGCGGGTAGCGGCGCGTGAGAAATACTCAGCGGCGCGGGCTGGGGATTGGAGCTTATCAGCAGCGAGGGCACCGGCGCGGTAGAGGAACATGGCTTTTTCCTCCGGGTCGGGCACGGCATCGGCGCCCTCGAGCAGGGTGTGTAGCGCTGCTTCATCGTCATGCGTCACATCCTGATGGAGCCGTGCGAGTTCCAGCCAGCCGCGGGCGCGTTTGCGCTGGCGGCGGACGAGTCGCTGCAAGTCCGGGAGGCGTGAGGCATCCTCCGTGCGGCGGATGCGGGCAGAGAGTTGGGCGAGTTCGTCCTCTTCCGGCAGGTAGGAGCCTCCATAGAGACGTTCACCCAGAGATTGAGCCCATGCGGGCAGAATCCAGAGACGGAATATCAACCCTTCCACCAGCGCCAAGGCGGCCAGACTGCCCAGCAGGAGTGCAATGCCATCGAGCTTCCGGTCGTTCTCCAGCCAGTCCATCACGACTCGGGTGGCCAGGGCAAAGGGGAATAGGGGGAGCAGTACGGCTCCCAGTCTGGTGACGAAAGACAGCATCAGCGCTTGTCAGGCAGGTCATCCATTTCCAGGTAATTGAGGGCGATGGTGCGGTTGGGGTCCTGCGGGTTGCGGACTTCGAGCTTCATCTGCTTGAAAAACCAGGAGCCATCGCTCAGTTTCTGAACGGAGGTGATGGTGAAACGCTTCTTGAGCTTGCCGTCGCGTCCGTAGCCGTCAATCTGCCAGGAGGTGCCGTTCTCTTTGTCGACCCACACGCGCACCCAGGCATACTGCCCGACGGAGGGGGTGGGGTTCGGTACTTCAATCACATAGCAATCGCGCCCCTTGATGCGGGAGTTTGCCGAATCCGGAAGCACTTTGCCGCCTTTCCAGTAGAGAAAGCGCAGGGAAAGGTCTTCGTAGCAGACATCTGTGCCGGGGATAGTTTTGGTGTAGGAGTCCGGATTCATGACGGAGGCCTTACCGCCGTTCACCTGCACCAGCTGGGCGCTTTTCTCGCGGATGCGGACGTCGAAACGCTTCCATGTGTCGGTGTCCTTGTACTGGAATACGATGGTGTCACCGCGTGCGCTGAGGCTGAAGGGGATTTTAGTGCGTGCCTTGCGGATGGTGCCGGCAACATCTTTGTTGCCCTGACTGACGGTCATGTCGCGCATGGCTTTGAGTAATTCATCAGCAGAGGGCGCTTCCTGAGCAAGGACAGTACATGCCAGGCTGAGGCTGCATATCATCACAAGGGTAACAATACGACGAAAGTAATTCTTCATGGCTTGAGTATACAGTTTGGGCGGTTGAGCGTACCGATTTTATTTCCCGGAGGGGGGTGTTTTCTTGCTTGCCTTATTTTTAGCGTCCTTGATTTCGTTACCGGTGAGGCCTCCGGCATCGATGAGAAGTTTTTTTATTTCGGAATTGGAGGCTTTGTCCAGCGGGGTGTTGCCGAATTCATCCAGTGCATTGACATCCGCATCGTTGCGGATGAGGATGCGCGTGAGCTCAACGTGGCCGTTCCATGCGGTCAGATGCAGGGGAGTCCAGTTATACTTGCCTCGGTGGTCGAGAGTGGCACCATAGCGAAGCAGTAGCTCTGCTGTCTTGTCGTGGCCGTTTTCCACGGCCCAGTCGATGGGGGTCTTGCCGTCCTGCGTGGTCACATTGATGTCGGCATTGTTCTCAATGAGAATGCCGGCTACATCGGGATTATCGTGTTCAACGGCTTCCACCAGCGGGGTGCGGTTCTGCTCATCGCGGGCGTTGACGTCTGCATGGTGCTTGATGAGCATATCGGCCACCTGTCCGCGATTGTCGAATGCGGCCCAGTGCAGGGGGGTGCTTCCGTCTGCATTTTTGGCGTTGATATCTGCCCCGGATTCAATAAGCAGTTGTGCGGTGTCACTATGGTCGTGGATGGCTGCCTGGTGCAGAGCGGTGTCGCCATCTGCAGTGCAGGTCCTGACATTTGCACCGCAGGCCAGCAGGATGCGAGCCAACGTGGTGTGGCCGCTCTCACAGCAGACAATCAGAAGCTGGTCGCGGAACATGTAAACGGTGCACAGCGCCACGAAGATAACAGAACACAGTGCCAGCATAGCGCCCTGACGGACGATGCGCTGGTGCTGTTCCGGGGTCAGATCCTCTTCATCAAGGTCTTCCCAATCTTCTTCCTGAGAATTCCGCATTCGCGCGCATTATGCCTTCCGGAGCATACTTTGTCAAGTTTATAAATGTTTGAGGGCATTTTATTATGAGTCCGGCAGGAGACCTCAAGTATTCAAAAAAAAGTTAATCAAGCGCCCAGTCGACTTCGATGCGCTCGGTCTCCCCTTTTTTGTTTTCGTAGAGGACGTAGCCATTCTGTGCGCCAAACTTGTATACCTCCATGGTGACTTTCACGTCGTAGCAGCAGTAACGGGCTATATCGAGCATTTTCTGCGGGTCACCTTCCTTTTCGTATTCAGCCCACCATTTGAGGGCATCGGTGCCTTCCGCCGTTTTGGAGTTGCCACCAAGCGTAACTTTGGCCACGGAATCCAGCTTGAGTCGGTGGCCCAGTTTGGAGGTCAGGTAGGTGCAGATGTCGAGGTTGTGGGTTACATCCGCCACAGTCCAGAAGGTGAAGGCTTGCAGCACGCCGTAATCAAACCCGATGTGGTTGTAGCCGACCACGAGGTCTGCCTGGCGCAATTCCTCAATAAGAGCCTCAGCCCGGTCTTCCGTGTAAATGTGGTAGGCGTTGTCGCGGGTGGAGAAGGTGACACCGACGGACATGCCCATTTTGGCGGTTTCGTGCCAACCGCCCACCTCTGCGGCAGAACGACGGGTTTCCAGGTCGAAGTAGACGATATTTTTCATAATTGGGTTGCGGGGAGGGTGCGGCGCAGCCCTTCATAGAGCATGATGGCTACGGCAGTGGAGAGATTGAGCGAGCGGGCATGCTCGCCGGGCATGGGGATGCGGAGGGCGGTGTCCGGGTGAGCGTCTATCCAGCTCTCCGGCAGCCCCTTGGACTCCGGCCCGAATACGAGATAATCGCCGTCCTGCAGGGGAATGGAGGAGTCCCAAATGCCGTGGTCGGCCTTGGTGGAAAGATACCAGAAGCGCGCGCCCGGTGCGGCAGCCGCCTCTAATTCATCCAGACTGTTCCAGAGGTGCAGGTCAACGTGTGGCCAGTAGTCCAGCCCGGTGCGGCGCACATGTTTCTCATCCAGACTGAAGCCCAGGGGCTTGATGAGATGAAGCTGCGAATTGGTGGCGACGGCAAGCCGTCCGGCGGCTCCGGTGTTGTGCGGGATTTCCGGGTGAAAGAGGACGATGTGGAACATGTCTTACTTGGCGCCTTTACCAAAGAGGACGGCAGGGATGGTGCGGAAAAAGAGGACAACATCCAACCAGAGACTCCAGTTATCAATATACTTTAAGTCCTTGTTAATCATGTTGTCGAAGTCTCCGTTGTCGCTGCGGTCTTCAATCTGCCAGTAGCAGGTGAGCCCCGGTTTCACGCTCAAACGGCGGCGGTGGGCGATGGAGGGGAACTCTGCCGTTTCATAAACCGGCAGGGGGCGCGGGCCAACAATGCTCATATCTCCGGCGATGACGTTGAGCAGCTGGGGCAATTCGTCGATGGAAAGCTTGCGGATGAGATGACCGAAGGGGAAAATGCGGGGGTCGTTTGTCAGCTTGAAAATAGGACCGTTCATTTCGTTGCCGTATTTGGCTTTCACCTCGGCCAGCCTCTGCTCAGCATCGGAATACATGGAGCGGAACTTCCACATACCAAAAGGTTTTCCGTAGAGACCGGAACGCTGTTGGCGGTAGAATACCTTACCCTTGGGGTCGCTGAGTTTGATGCCGATGGCGGCGAAAATCCAGAGGGGAAGCGAACAGATGAGGATGAGGGTAGCGATAACTCGATCCATAATATTTTTGACGAGCCGTGCCCAGAACTGGGTTGGGCGGGAGCAGAGAATCAGCATGCGACTGTCGTGCACCTCGTTGATTTCGGCGCTCACGCTACCGGGGTGATAGGACGTATTGAGCATAAGGTAGATGTCAATACCCTGCATCTCACACGCACTGATGATGTATTCCGTCAGGTGGTAAGTACGCAGTCCCCCACACACAATGAGATGCGAGACATTGTTGTCTTCCACCATTTTCTGAAGCTCGGTTTCTGTAGTAATGCCGGGGATGGCTCTGCCGACTACATTGAAGCAATTTCTCCAGTAGGTGGGCAGCTTGTCCCACTGGCGCGAGATGTCTTCCTCGCTACCGGCCAGAATCACCTGACGCAACTCGCGACGACCTCTGCTGGTGTGCAGATTCCGGAATCGGGTGATGAGGAAACGTACGAACAGCACGCAAGGAATGCCTATAGCGTTAACCAGCAGGACGTGGTTAAAAAAGACAGAATCACTGCTGAGGCCCTGATAGATATACAGTACCACAAAATAATAGGCGGCAAAGGTAATGAGCTGATGCACAGCTGTGGTAATCTGTTGCAGGCTGTTCCGGTGATAGAATCCCACCAGGTGCAGGACAAAGGGGACGCTGAATAGTGCGGCTCCGGCCAGAAAGGGAGTGGTGGTAATCAGGTTGAACGTTGTTTCGCGCTCCCAGCCGAACAGCGGGGCCAGACGGTTGGTGATACCCGCTGAAAAATAGGCAAAGAAAAACACCAAAACCAAGTCAAGGAGAGGTGTAATGCGCGAGAGAAAACTTTGTCGATGGCCTGTCATAAACCTGCGGCAGGAGTATACCAAACAGCAGACTGATTGACAAGGCAAAATTCTTTTTGCTTGAAAGATGAAGCTCTTTCTGATAGTAGTCTTATATATGAACTTGCTGAAAACCGCTATGGCGATGATGGCAATGACTGGAATGCTGGCGGCTGAGGAGGCTGCCAATGAGCCGCATCCCGATTGGGAGAATCCGCAGAATCTCTCTGCCGGGCGTGAGGATGCGCGCGCATTCTTTGTTCCTTTTGCAAACAGGAATGAGGCACTGAAGGGGAATCGCGAGGATTCCTCCCTTGTGCTTTCCCTCAATGGTAATTGGAAGTTTAACTGGGTGCCCTCCCCGGAGAAACGCCCGTTGGATTTTTATAAGCCGGACTTTGATGTGAGCGGCTGGGCAGATATTGATGTGCCCAGCAACTGGCAGATGCGCGGCTACGGCACGCCCATGTACATCAACCAGGCATACGCTGTGGTGCGAGACTGGCCCCGTGTGATGACGAAACCGCGCAATAACCACGAGAAAAAGTATACCATTCCGGCCACAGAGCCGAATGCCGTGGGCTCCTATCGCCGCGATATTGAGCTGCCGGCCGATTGGAGCGGGCGCGAGGTGTTCATCCGCTTCGATGGTGTGGATTCGTTCTTCTACCTGTGGGTGAACGGGGAGAAGGTGGGCTTCTCCAAGGACAGCCGTTGTGCCGCCGTGTTTGATATCACGAAGTACGTGAAGCCCGGCAAGAATGTCATTGCGGCGGAGGTGTACCGCTTCAGCGATGGTACCTATCTGGAATGCCAGGACATGTGGCGCCTCTCCGGTATCTTTCGCGATGTGTACCTGTATTCCACTCCCCGCACGCTGGTGCGCGACTTCTTTGTGCATACCGATTTCCCGCAGAATGACGATGGCACGAGCGACTATTCCGTGAGCAAGTTCAGCGTGGATGTGGATGTGGCTAATCGCGGAGAGGCTGCGGACGAGGTGACGGTGGAGGGCGAACTGCTGGATGCGACCGGTAAGGTGGTGCAATCCGTCAAGTCCGCTCCGATGGCACTGGCTGTCGGCGAGGAAAAGGCGGTGAAGCTGGCCGCTGATGTGGTGACCCCCGCTCTGTGGAGCGCGGAGAAGCCGAATCTCTACACGCTGTTGCTCACGCTGAAAGATAAGAACGGCGTGGTGACGGAGACAATTTCCCGCAAGGTGGGCTTCCGTGATGTGAAGCTGCTCAACGGGCGCTATCTGGTCAACGGCATGCCCGTGAAGCTCAAGGGCGTGAATCGCCATGAGAGCCAGCATGCCAATGGGCATACGGTCACTAAGGAAGAATGCCGCCAGGAGCTCCTGCTCATGAAGCGCGGCAACATCAACCACATCCGCAACTCGCACTATCCCCAGCCGGATTGGTTCTACGAGATGTGCGATGAATACGGTATCTACGTCTGCGACGAGGCCAACATCGAGTCCCACGGCTACTATTACGGCGAGCTCTCCCTCTCCCACCCGGAGGAGTGGAAAGCCCAGCACGTGTGGCGCAATAAGAACATGGTGGAGCAGAGTAAGAACCATGCCTGCGTGGTCATGTGGTCCTACGGCAACGAGGCCGGTCCCGGCGATAACTTCGCCGCCGTGCGCGACTGGATTAAGCAGCGCGATGCCTCCCGCCCCACCCAGTACGAGCGCAATAACGATTTGGCCGACCTCTGCTCCAACCAGTACCCCAGCGTGAACTGGGCTCGCGAGGTGGCTGCCCGCAAGCTGGAGAAGCCCTGGTATGTGTCCGAGTACGCCCACATCCTCTGCAACTCCATGGGCAATCTGGACGATTACTGGGAAGCTTTCGATTCCAGCGACTCCATCATCGGCGGCGGTATCTGGGAGTGGATTCACCAGAGCTATGACCAGGAAATCACCCTGCCGGATGGCCGGAAAGTAACCCGCCAGAGCTATGGCGGCGACCACGGCGAGTTCCCGAACGATGGTATCTTCTGTATCAAAGGTGTCATCTACAGCGACCGCACCCCCACGCCGCTCTATGCGGAAATCCGCAAGGCTCAGCAGAATGCCGATTTCACCTATGCCGGACTGACGGAGGATAAGAAATTCGCGCGCGTCAACATCCGCAACAAGAATCTCTTCACCAACCTGTCGGAGTTTGACGGCACCTGGCAGCTGACGGAAGAAGGCAACAATGTGGTGGCTCAGGGGACATTCGTGGCTCCGGCTGACCCGTTGCAGTACGCCGAGGTACTCATCCCCATCGAGTCTGCCAAGGCTGTGTTCAAACCCGATCGTCACTATTTGCTCACCGTGAATCTGCACCTGAAGGAATCCACCAACTGGGCAGAGAAAGGCTATGTGGTGGCTACTGAGCAGCTGCCGCTGCCGGAGACGCTCACCGGATTCAGCCCCCGTGCTTCCATGGTGCAGCTGGAGCCGGATGACAGCCTGCAAGTCCGCAACATGAGCGGCAAAATGCTCGTGATGGGCAAAAATTTCACTCTGACCATCGATAAGGCCACCGGCGGTATCTGCAATTACATCGTGGACGGCAAGCAACTCATCGGCGACAAGCCGACGCTGAACATGAGTGCGTTCCGTGCCCCCGTGGCCAATGATAAATGGGCCATGAACCAGTGGCTCAATAATGGCCTGCGCAACATGACCCACACCGCGACCCCGCTGCTGGTGGAGCGCTTGGATAACAAGGTTGTCCGTATTTCCTGCGACGTTCGCAGTCAGGGCATCCGCAAGGAAAATCTCGATTCCCGTAACTACGATAACGGAACATTCGAAATCACCGACCTCGGCCCGATGAATGAGCGGGACTTCCACTTCATCACGCAGCAGGTCTACACCATCCTGCCGGACGGTCAGGTCAGCGTGCAGGCCGGTATCGTTTCCTACGGCGAGAAGATTGTGCTGCCCCGCCTGGGATATACCCTGAATCTGCCCGAGCGCTACAACAACGTCCGCTGGCTTGGGCGCGGCCCCGGAGAGAACTATCCGGATCGCAAGGTCGGCACCCCCATCGGCATCTATAACCTCAAGGTGCAGGATATGGTGGAGCGTTACCCCTTCCCCATGGAAATGGGTAACCGCATGGATACCACCTGGGTGGCGCTGACGGATGATGACGGCGTGGGCCTCATGGTTTCCTCCGACCAGGACAGCTCGTTCAATTTCTCCGCATTGCCCTACACGGCACAGGATATCTTCAATGCCCCGCATCCGGAGGAGGTGAAACCCGCCGGTGCCACGGTGCTGAATGTGGATGTAGAGACTCTCGGTCTGGGGGGGGCTGCCTGCGGCCCGCGGCCTCTTGACCGTGATATCCCCCTGTCCGGCTCAACAACCTTTGCTTTCTCTCTGCGCCCGATTCGTCTGGGCCAGCAGGCTGCGGAGGTGGGGCGCCAGTCGCTTCCGCTGACCAGCGCGGTGACGATTTCCCGCGATTCCATGGGCTACGTGACGGCATCCTGCTCCACACGCGATGCCCGGATTCATGTAACGCTGCCCGATGGTTCCCGGATGGAATACACCGGACCTTTCCTCCAGCGCGAGGATGGCTATGTGCGTGCTTATGCCGAAAGCCCGGGGTGCCTGCGTTCTGCCTCTACTTTCCAGCATTTCAACACTTGGCAGCCGGACAGGCTCATGCGCATCGTATCCTGCTCATCCGCAGCCGGGCGCAGCGAGTCTCCCTGGAGTCTCATCGATGGCCGCCGCGATACCTACTGGCATTCTCGCTGGCGTGAACCGGTGGCTGAGTACCCCCATGATGTGGTTATCAGTCTGGGCGTTGATTCCATACTGCGCGGTTTCACGGTGACACCGCGTCAGGGTCGCACCTCCTCCCGTGTGCGCAAGATGGCTTTCTACCTCTCGGATGATGGACGGAACTGGTCGGAGACCCCGGATTGCACCCTCAGTCTGGCAGACGAGGATAACGAGCATTCCGTCCTGCTGCCGGAGCCCCGCAAGGCCCGCTTCTTCAAGATGGTGTGTCTGGAGCCCATCTCCAAGGGTGAGTCTTATGCAGCCGTGGCAGAGGTGAAACCCATGGTCGAGAGCGTGGTGGGTGAGTATCCGCCCTATGCTTTCTTCTCCATCAACTACGTCAGCTCCGACCTGCCCGGCGAAGGGCCTGCGTCCAACGTGCTGGATGGTAATCCCGATACCTATTGGCACACGATGAAGGGAGTGACCATGGCCAGCTTCCCGCATGATATCCGTATCAATCTGGGCGGTGAGCGCAGCCTGCGCGGCATGCTCTATCGCGGCGCACCCTCTCCGCAAGGGCGTGTTAAGGATTATGAGGTCTATGTGAGCCTTGACGGCAAAAACTGGGGCGAGCCCGTTGCTCGCGGTACATTCAGCAATTCTGCTGAGCAGCAGGAGGCTATCTTCTTCACCCCGGTGGACGCCCGCTTCATCCGCCTGGTGGCCCTTTCTGCACACGATGGCGGTGATTCCGCCGCTGTGTCGGAGCTGGATGTCATCCCGGCTGAGTAAGGAGGCCTTCCCCTCAGGTTTTAATCCGGCACCGGTGTCCTTTCAGGATGCCGGTGCTGTTTTGCTGCTTCAGGAATGACATGTAACTGGTGGGCTGCAATGGGTGACTGACAGAATGGAATTAAACAACTCAAGTCAACTGCACCGCAGTGACGTGGGGTGGGAATGAAACCGTGAACACAGAGAGCTGAAGCGAGAACCGGATAAGCGGATAAAGCGCACCGGCGCTTATGCTTGATGCCCTGTCTGGAGTGAGCAGGTAATAAATACGGCTTGTCCTGAGAGATAGTTGCGTACTTAATCCCGGCCGGATTGATAATTTGCCGGAATCGAGTAGGGGGACTTTCGTCCCCCTCTCACACCACCGTACGTGCGAATTA
>CAYYKC010000058.1:0-15007 GCA_964471605.1 uncultured Akkermansia sp.
AAGAGCACCTTTTTTGTGTCCTCATCTTGTCGCATTTAATTTTGCCACTCTCAAACTCCTCACGGCAGACATTTTCTACTTGGCAAATTGTCAGTTATCCTGTAGTATAGGAACAGTTCAAACCGCAACCACATACTGTCATGTCAGATTCCATTCTCATTGTGATTCCTGCCCGATATGCTTCCACCCGTCTTCCCGGCAAGCCCCTGGTGAAGATTGCCGGCGTGGAAATGATTAAGCGAGTGGCCGATATTGCCGACTCCATCTGTCGCCACAATGACAACTGCAACTATGTGGTTGCCACGGATGACACCCGCATTCTCAATTTCTGCAACGGGGCATCCATCCCCTGCGTGATGACGGCAGAGACCTGCCGCAGCGGCACGGAGCGCTGCTGGGATGCCGTCAGTCAGCAGCCGGAGGCTCCGGCTTTCATCATCAACCTTCAGGGTGATAACCCGCTCTGCCCGCCCTGGGTCATCCAGCAGCTCATCGATGAGTGGAAAGCCTGCCCCGCAGATGTCTTTACCCCCTGCATTCATCTGGACTGGGCAGAATATGACCGACTGGTCGAGTCCAAGAAGACAACGCCCTACAGCGGCACTACCGTTCTGGTGGATAAAAACGGCTACGCTATGGCTTTCTCCAAGAGCACCATTCCCGCCATCCGCAAGCCGGAAAAAGCTCGCGAAAGCATGGAAAAGAGCCCGGTACGCCGCCACGTCGGCCTCTATGCCTATACCCACGGGGCGCTCAAGAACTACTTTGAGCTGCCTGAGAGCGACTACGAGAAGGGCTGCGTGGAAGGGTTGGAGCAGATGCGCTTCCTCTACAACGGCCTCCGCGTCAAAATGGTGGAGGTGACCTATCGCGGTCGCAAGACTACCAGCGGCGTGGATTCTCCGGAGGATGTTGCCCGAGTAGAAGCCATCCTGGCCGAATACGGTGAATACGATCTGTAATCAGCTGCGAATGAAGATTCCGCAACACATTGCCATCATCATGGATGGCAACGGACGCTGGGCTGAGCAGCACAACGTCATCCGTGCCAAAGGCCATGAAAACGGCGGGCTTGCTGTGCAGCGTGCCATTGACCTCTGCATCGAAAAGGGCATCAAGTGGCTCACGCTCTACGCATTCTCTACCGAGAACTGGGGACGTTCCAAGCTGGAAGTTTCTGCGCTCATGCACATGCTCGGCAAATATCTGACCGAGAGATTGCCGGAAATGCAGCAAAAAGGCGTTCGTCTGCATGCCATCGGTGAGTTATACATGCTCCCGGAGCGTAATCAGAAGCTCCTCCGCGAGTGTATGGAGGCAACCGCCGGGAACACAACCCTCAACGTTGTGCTGGCGCTCTCCTACGGCTCCCGACAGGAAATCACGGCCGCTGCCCGGGCTCTTGCGACAAAAGTGCAGCAGGGCGAGCTTCAGCCGGAGGATATCACCCCGGAGCTGCTGGGTAACCATCTGTATACGGCAGGCATGCCTGACCCGGATTTGCTCATCCGCACATCCGGCGAAATGCGTATATCCAATTACCTCCTCTGGCAAATCAGCTATGCAGAGATTCATGTGACCGACACGCTCTGGCCGGATTTTGACCGGGCTGATTTCGATGAGGCGCTCGAATCATTTGCCGCCCGTGAGCGGCGGTACGGCAAGCGCTGACGATACACCCCACAGCATCATTTATCTGAAAAAAGGCCACACATTCACCTGTGTGGCCTTTATCCGTTATTGAATGCACGCGCATCATCCCGCATCACATCATGCATAAGCCACACAACACCCTTTTCATGAACAACAAGAACATCACCCGGTATACATACGAAAACACGGATTTCCAGGGCTGGAGGGTCAGTATCCAGCGCTGCGGACGTATCATTACCCGCTATTTTTCGGACTTGTACTACGGTTCGGAGGAGGAATCATTCCGCGAAGCCGTCGCCTATCGTGACCACGTTCTCAGCGAGATGAACCTGCACCGCAACGACCTGCCGGAGTACATGGATAAGGAGCTGGAACACCTGCAGGAGCTGCTGCGGGAGAAAGAGCAGCACCCGCTTCATCCGCATGCAGGCCATTTGCGATAATTGCCTCAGAAGAGCAGCTTTTTCAGCTCCTCACACCCATAGTAGTTCTCCTTTTCGATGCGGTCTATCTGGGCCGCCATCCGCTGCAATACGCGCATCAGCGGAATCTTGACCTCATCCGTATGGTCAATATAATTCCAGAGCTCACGTTCATCCACGCCGAAAAGCGCTTTCTGGTCGGCCAGAGATTGGCGAATGGCTGGCAGGGCTTCTGCGGCCGATGCAGCATCCCGCACACCGGAAAGAGCATCCACCTGAGCTTCCAATGCAGCTTCCAAGCGCTGACAGACGGAAGCCTGCGCAGCATCATCGGCCGCCACCACGTTCAACACCATACCGCACCCCACAACTGCACCCATTATCATCTTCTGCATGGTTGCATGTTAGTGCCAAGTGCCCCGATTGTCAAGAATTTACCGCCGTTGATTCCATTTAGCACCCCGGGCAAGGGGCTGAGAACCAAAAAAGGCGTGACTTTTCGTCCATGAGTGGTACAATAGACCCGAACTTATGAAATACCAGGGTCTTTATACAGCCATTATTACCCCTTTCAAGAATAATGAGGTCGACTATGATGCCCTCAAGGCACTCGTAGAGGCGCAGATTGCAGCCGGAGTGGACGGTATCGTACCGGTCGGGACAACGGGAGAATCCCCTACACTCACCCACAGTGAGCACATGGAAGTCATCCGCCGCACGATCGAATTCGCCGCCGGACGCTGCCGGGTCATCGCCGGAACGGGCTCCAACTCTACGGTGGAAGCCATCGAAATGACGAAGGAAGCCGCCGCCATGGGTGCGGACGGCACTCTTCAGGTATGCCCCTACTACAACAAGCCCAGTCAGGAAGGTCTCTATCAGCATTTCAAAGCCATTGCAGAAAGCACGGATCTGCCCGTCCTGCTGTACAGCATTCCCGGCCGCAGCGTCATTGAAATTGCAGTTGACACCGTCGCTCGCCTTGCGGCAGACTGCCCCACCATCGTAGCCATCAAGGAAGCAGGCGGCAGTGTGGAGCGAGTCAACCAGCTGGTGAAAGCTCTGCCTGCTGATTTCTCCATCCTGAGCGGTGATGACGGACTGACAGTTCCGTTCATCTCCTGCGGTGCCGTCGGTCTGGTCTCCGTTACCTCCAATGTGGCTCCGGCCGAAATGAAGGAACTTGTCACGGCAGCCCTCTCCGGCGACGGCAAGCGCGCTCTTGAGCTGCAGAAGAAATACTACCCGCTCATGAAGGGTCTCATGTCGCTGGATACCAATCCCGTTCCCATCAAGGCCGCTCTTGCGCTGCGTGGCGACATCAGCTGGGAAATTCGCCTGCCGCTCGTTCCGCTGGCTCCCGAAAAACACGATAAGCTGGCAGAGCTGCTCCGTCAGTTCAGCCTCATGTAAGAAACACTCATTCCGTCAAAAGCTATGATGAAAATTCTCATTACGGGCATTTCCGGCCGCATGGGCCAGGCAGTCCGCCAGGCCGTGGAAGCAAATCCCAATACCGTCATCGGCTCCACGCACGATGTCGGTGAAGATATCGAAGGCGCTCTTGAATGCGCCGATGTTGCCATTGACTTTTCTTTCCATGGCTTCACCCCGGAACTGCTGAAAGCGGCCGTTGAACAGAACAAGCCGCTGGTTATCGGAACCACCGGGCACACCGACGAAGAGCGCAAGGCCATCTTTGATGCCGCAACCAGGATTCCCGTCGTCTTTGCGTCCAACTACTCCGTTGGTGTCAACACGCTTTTCTGGCTCACCCGAAAGGCTACCCGCATCCTCAAGGATTTCGATATCGAAATTGTAGAGATGCACCATCACCACAAGCTGGATGCACCCAGCGGCACGGCGCGTACGCTTGCGGAGGTCGTCTGCGAAGAAACCGGCATGGACTATGACAAAGATGTCATGCACGGACGTTTCGGCAACGTGGGTGCCAGACCTCAGCGTCAAATTGGCATGCACACACTGCGCGGCGGCGATGTCGTGGGCGACCACACCGTTATTTACGCCATCGACGGCGAGCGTGTTGAGCTGGCACACAAGGCCTCCAATCGAGGCACCTTTGCCGGAGGCGCCGTTCGCGCGGCGCTCTGGGTGGCGGACAAACCCGCCGGGCTGTACAGCATGCAGGACGTACTCGGTCTCACCGATTAAGGATATTCATGCAGGAATCTTCCAACGGCGTTCGCCGCGTAGGCTTCTCCCTTGGCTCCAATCTGGGTGACCGTCTGGTCACCCTTGAGTCTGTCTGCGACTATCTCGCTGATGTGTTCGGTGCCTTGCGGCTCTCACAGGTATACGAAACGGAACCGGTAGGTTGCCCGGAGGGCTCCCCGACCTATCTCAATGCCTGTGTGGAGGTGGAAACGGACATGCCCGCACCGGAAATCCTCCGCATCTGCCAACAGATTGAACAGGAATTGGGGCGTACGCGTTCGGGCCTCTACGGCGAAGCCAGGACTTGCGATATTGATATGCTCTATTGCGGGAGTGAAACCCATTCTACCCCGGAATTAACCATTCCCCATCCCCGCATTCTTCAGCGGGCATTCGTCCTGCGACCTCTCTGCGATATCGACCCGATGCTGACGCTCCCCGGATGCGACCGCACGATTCAGCAGCATCTTGATGAACTGGCAGACACTCACTCCGTCACTCTCTTCCCCCTCTGATCCTCCCGATATGAATCCGAAAATCGACGCCATTCTGGCAAAGAAAGGAAAGCAGCCCATTTCCCAGCTCACCGCCTACGATTACCCCACAGCCCGCATGCTTGATGAAGCGGGAGTGGATATGATTCTGGTCGGCGATTCTCTGGGGATGATGATGATGGGCTTCCCGGATACGACCCATGTCACCATGGAGCACATGCTCCATCACGGCGAATGCGTTGTGCGAGGTGTCAAAAAGGCATTGGTCGTCGTGGATTTACCCATTCATTCCTACGACACCCCGGAACAGGCTGTTGCCAATGCCCGGCGGCTCATGTCCATCGGTGCGGATGCGGTCAAGCTGGAGGGCGGCACCGCTCAGGAAGATAAGATTCGAGCTATCGTTGATGCCGGAATCCCCGTTCAGGCACACATCGGCCTCCTGCCCCAGAGCATCAAAGAAGACGGTGGCTACCGCATGAAAGGCAAAACCGATGAAGAAGCCGCCGCCATCACACGCGATTTGGAAGCCGTCATTCGAGCCGGGGCTTTCTGTGTCGTCATCGAATGCACCAAACATTCCCTCGCCGCAGAACTGACCCGCCGCAGCAGCATCCCCACCATCGGCATCGGTGCCGGGGCGGCCACCTGCCATGGTGAAGTGGCCGTGATTCATGACCTCGTGGGCGGATTCCCCTGGTTCGTCCCCGGATTCGCCAAACAACTGGGCAATGTGGCGGGCGAAATCACCCGCGCGGCAAGCGAGTGGATGAGTAATCTGAAGCTTCCGGAGTAATCCCTCAAAAGAGAAATAAAGGTTAACCGTTTACCCCCTTATTTTCACGTTAAGAGATAACAACTGCGCCGCTTTGCGAGTATTCGCAAAGCGGCGCTTGCTATAAAGTGATAATAGCTTATCAGTATTTGGCAATGACCTTCATCATGTCGTCCATCTGCTTTTCGATGGATTCCACGAGAGCCATCTGGGTACGGGTGCGATCCAGGTTGTGCTCCGGGCGATGAATCTTGAAGTACGTGTCACCCTCCAGATAATCGGTCAGGAAACGCATACCGCATTCCATGGTGAGCAGCTTGCCGGAGAACGGCAGCAGCTCCTTCTCCAGCGGAGTCAGGAAAGTAGCGGCCTCGCAGTAGCCCTTGGCCAGAGCCTCGAAGTACTCCATGCGCATGGTCACCTTGGAGATATCCTTCTCATCCTCTGCTGCGGGAGAGGTGGAGGTACGAATCATATCACCGAAGTCATACAGAGCGGAACCGGGCATGGTGGTGTCGAGGTCGATCACGCAGATACCCTCACCCGTCACATCATCAAGCATCACGTTGTTGAGCTTGGTGTCGTTGTGGGTTACACGCAGGGGAAGCTCACCGCTTGCCAGATAGTTTACCACACGATGGCAGTCAGCCTCACGGGAGAGATACCAGTCAATTTCCTTCTGCACAGAAGCAGCTCGGCCCAGGGGATCGGCGGCGATGGCGTTGCGGAAGTTCTGCAGGCGCTTGGAGGTGTTATGGAAATCGGGAATCGTCTCAAACAGCGGAGCTCCGGGCAGATTGGCACCCAGCTTCTGGAAGTTACCGAATGCTCGGGCAACCTCCACGCACTGGCCGGGGTTCTCAATCATGTCATAGGTGCGAGCGCGCTCAATGAAGGGGTATACACGCCACACGTTGCCCTCCTCATCCTGAGCGTAGGGCTTGCCATCCCGAGCGGGAACGATGGTGAGGGTACGGCGGTATGCCTCCTTGCAGCCTTCCTCCAACAGCACGCGGAGAGCCTCGTCGGTTACGCGCTTCACATTCTCCATCAGGGGAATGGGCTGCTTAAAGACGTTGCTGTTGACACGCTGCAGGATGAAGCGCACACGGATACCGGCCTGATCCATCTCGATACGGAATGTATCATTGATGTGCCCGGAACCGTAGGATTCGCCGAAGACGTAATCACCACGGAGGTCGAACAGAGAAGCGATGGCTTTCAGATCGAACATAATCAGATAAAGCTGTTAGGGTTAACCAAGCTTGGCAGGATAGACGCCATCCTCTACCAGCTTGGCAATGCTCTCCACCACAGCGGGCTTGTCGCTGGGATAGGTCACACCCAACCAGTTGGCGGTGGTCTTGATGACGCTGCAATCAGCCTTGCCGTTGTGAATGAGCTCGTCCACCACGGTGGGGATGTAGCACTCGCTCTTGAGCTCGGAACCATGGGCAGCCATGAACTCTGTGAAGTGCTCCTTAATGCGGGCAATGAAGCTGGCGGGGAACACCCAGAAGTTCATAGAAACGAGCTCCTCGGGGTCAACGGGCTTACGCTCGCCGCTCAGGCTGTCACCACGGCAAACACCGTCTTCCTCCATCTTAATCTTGGTGTACTCCTCCACGCTGTCGAGGTAACCATCCTTGATACCGCAGATACCGCGGTTCACATCGCCATGGTCGCTGAGCGTGTTCTTGAGGGGATAACCAATCATGCCGTAGTGCTCCTTGCAGGGGCATCCGGGCTCTGCGGTCAGGAAGGCGGCGGCCTTCTCAAAAGCGTCTGCTCCGTAGAAGTCATCAGCATTCACCACGCCGAAGGGCTCGTTCACCACATCGCGGGCTGCCAGAAGAGCGTGGGCGGTGCCCCAGGGCTTCACTCGCCCCTCGGGAACGCTGTACCCCTCAGGCAGGTCATCCAGACACTGGAAAGCATAATCCACTTCAATCTTACCGGCAAAACGGGCACCCACCTGGCTCTTGAAAGCCTCCTCAAAATCCTTACGGATGATGAAGACAACCTTACCGAAGCCGGCGCGAATGGCATCATAAACGGAGTAATCAAGAATCACTTCGCCGTTGGGGCCCATGGGGTCGAGCTGTTTGAGGCCGCCGTAACGGCTGCCCATACCTGCTGCAAGTACAAGGAGTGTAGGTTTCATAACTTGAATTTCGTGAGAACTATATGTTCGTACGAGGTTATTCTAGCATGAAAGCCCGGTTTGGCAAGCATAAATCAAGCTCGCCACCGGGCTTTCGGGTCATTTGAGGCTGATTTCGGCTTTATTCCATATCCTCAATCTCATCCTCCAGGTCCTCAAGCGCATCCTGAAGCTTCTCGCAGCCATAGTAGTTTCGTCCGGCCACAAGCCCGACCGCAGCTCTGAAGTCAGCCTTGAGCTTATCAAAATTGGCCGACTTGGCCAATCCGGACTCCGCTTCAGCCACCTCATTTTCCTCCAAATCATCGATGATATTCTCGACAACTTTCATCTGTTTAACGAGGCCATCAATGCCGGAAGCCAACATCACAGGATATTGCTCAGAGCCCTCCAGAGAGAGCATTTCCAAGGCACTTGCCAACACCGTTGCGCGGGCTTTCACTGCCAGATCTGCGGTAGACTCATCTGCCATAGCCGGAGAAAGAGCCACAGTCAACAGAGCAACCATTGTAAGAAAGATTTTTTTCATATATGCGTGTGTTATGTTTTTCGTTCGGATAGCAATTCCGGAAAGACGCCCGGAATCTAACAGCTTTCCTCTTGATTTGCAAGACTTTTTTGCAATTCAATTCATTCCTCCTCCGCTCCGGCGGCAAAGAGCTCGTAGGCAATTGCATCCGTAATCTCCACCTCGGCGAACTCACCGACAGGCAACGCGGGATCAACATGAATGGAGCCGTCCACATCCGGGGCATCCCATGGGCCGCGGGCAATCCCCGGAGCATCCACCAGCACCCGAATCGTCTGACCGATGCAATCCTGCCCTATCTCATCCGCAATACCGGCCATAATCATGGAAAGCTCATTGGCGCGCCGCTTCCTGGTCGCATGATGCACCTGCGGCTTCATTTTGGCCGCCAGCGTTCCCTCTTCTCTGGAATAGGCGAAGACGCCCGCGCGCTCAAAACGGAACTCACGCACGAAATCACGCAGCTCAGCGTGATCCTCTTCCGTCTCTCCGGGAAGCCCGCTGATAAAGGTCGTCCGCAGCCCGATACCGGGTACAGCAGCCCGAAGGTCGCGGATAAGACGGCGAATATAGTCACCATCCGTCTTGCGGCGCTGCTCCTCCAGAATATGATTTGCAATATGCTGCAAGGGGATATCCACATACTTCACCACCTTGTCGCATTGAGCAAAAGTATCAATGAGCTCGCGGCTCCAGTGGGCGGGATGAGTGTAAAGCACGCGAATCCAGAAATCGCCGGGAATGGCGTTCAACTCGCGGAGCAACCCGGCCAGAGAGTCCCCACGACTGGAATCCACACCGCTGGTTTTATCCGCACCGCCCTTCCACTTATCCATACCGTAATAGGTGGTATCCTGAGCGATGAGGTTGATTTCCTTCACCCCCTGCTCCACCCAATGCCGGGCTTCTTTCACCACATTGGACATCGGACGGCTGCGGTGAGCACCTCGGATACGGGGAATGGCGCAATACGCACAGGCGTGGTTGCACCCCTCGGCAATCTTGATGTAGGCATAATGCGGCGGCGAAATGAGTGCGCGCGGCATGCCGTAATCCGGCATCAGGCGGGACACCTTTGTGGTGTAGATGCGCTCAGCCGTACCATTCAGACAGGCTGCGGCAATCTCAGCCACCTCGCCGATTTTATCCACCCCGATAAAACAATCTGCCTCGGGCATGGAAACGGCCAGGTCTCTTGCATAGCGCTGGGAAAGACATCCGGCCACCAGAATTTTCTGCTCGGCTGGAGCCTCCCCGTTCTCACGGGCACGCACAGCGGAGAAGATGGTATCGATAGCCTCCTGCTTGGCGGGATCAATGAACCCGCAGGTATTGATGATAAGCACCTGCGCCCTCTCCGGCTCTGTATACGCAAAGCCTGCTTCTTTCATCACGCCAATCATGATTTCAGAATCCACCTGATTCTTAGCACAACCCAGAGAAATGAGACCAAATGTCGCCTGCATGGCGACAGTCTACCACATTCCGTCAGATAAGAAAAGACCAATCCGCAATAAGCGTCGGCTTTTGTCAAATTGTCAAATTTATTCGTCGTCTCCTGACGTGCATTTAAATTCATCTTTTGTGCCTGTGAATCAAGTTCAGATGAGTTCATCCGTTGTGAGAAAAATATCAGAAAAATGCTTATTATCGACGTCTGCAAGGCAAGCAAGGTGACTGGAATCGCCAGAGTCTAAGCGCGTCCTTTTGGCGGCAAAACACAGGCGAAATGGATGCAAAATCAGCCCGGGAAGTCCGTTTTTCGTTGTGAGTTGCGGTTTTATAACCAGCTGAAATCCGGGCACAAAAAAGGAGCGGTCGTTACCATTTTGTATCGGCAACGACCGCTCCTCTCTTATAATAGCCTTATTGCGACTGTGATTTTTAGCGACTCTGAAGCTTTGTATATGAATAACTTATAAAATTTAGTACTCTTTTCTGAAAATTGCCCCGAAATTCGGTTCGACTCATAACGGGGTGTAGGCTGTTTTAGAAAACGCTTGTTGTCAATATTTTATAAATCTCATCAACATTACCTGTTCGCATTCGCCTTGAGATGTTTTAGGGATAAACGTGTAGACATCATCAGTAAAACCAATGGATTTATACAAATCATATCCAGCCTCTGTAGATTTAAGCTCCACAAAACTCAAATTCAGTTCAACTGCATCCTGTAGCAGCGTTTTCATTATCGCTTTTGCATACCCCCCCTTATGTCGGCATATCGGTTTCGTGTATACGTTAAGAACAGTTCCAGTTCTGCCTGTTATGAATATCGGATTTGCAGTTTTTTAACTATTAGCAAGAATGCACAAGCAACGACTTCTTCCATTTCTCTAATTAGGTAGCAGAAAATATGATGGTTAAGATTCTTTTCAAAGTGAGTTGGCAAAACTTCTATGAGCTTACTTTTGATTTCTCCACTCAATTCACCGCAGTCTTCTTGCAAGAATTCCAATCTTAGTGCAGTCAATGATGCAATATCAGAAATGTGTACGTATTCAACCATACAGTTTTCTCCAAAGATTTTCATTTATTGGCTAGTTATTTACCGAACGCCATACTAGATGGATGTAGGACTACAGTACATAAGACCAGACAAACCTATGCCAATTATAGCATTTATAATAAGTCATTGCTTGACCGAGAGGTCGGCACCAAGCGTCATGTTAATAACAGATAAAAACTTGTGCATCCCATTTGATTTTACAATTCCGCCAATTCATTCATAATTATAGAGTCTATTTCTATATTACTATACGCTTCCATTATCTGCTCAAAGTTTTTTTTGTTTAGAATTAGGTTAAGAAAATTTATGGAATCTTTGTGACCTTGATGTGCCAGATAAATAAAAATCTTCATTGAGGCTTTCCATTCTGTGTAGTTTTGATTAATACTCATTGCTTGTCGTTCCCAAAATAAATAATATGCAATCGTGAAAAGAGCATCGTTATCATCAGGTTGCTCCTTTACATAATTAAGAAGCTCTTTTATATCTTGTTTATTAACGCATTTGTATGCATTCTTTATGCGAAAGCAATATAGTGTGCTTTTTTCCTTGCATAAATTAAAAAAAGAATCCTTTATATCCGTCCAATTTGATGTTTCTATTGTTTTTTTTTCGATGAGGTCAACTACCTTTAATTTACAATCACTTTCCAACTTCGGAATGAAATAGAATTGATATGTAGATGTTGAATAGATTATGTTGTCAAACTTACCTATTGTATTATTTCCTGAAATAACAGAAAGGAAATTTCTTCTTTTAATTAGCCATTTTAGGCGAGATGGAGTATGGTCTATTTTGCTTTTTTTTAGTATAGAAATGTATAAACATGCAGCTTCATCCATTCTTTTTATAATATCTTCAATATTACAATTGGAATATATCATATCGTTAATATTTTTCTCCAATTCAAGAACATGAAAAAACAACTCGTTTACCTCTTTTTCGTTTTCTCCCGCTGATTTATATTCATTTTCTAGTGCTGATAGCTTACATTTTGTCTTTTCTAAATTGCCGTATCTATGTTCCCAGTCGTGCGAAAATATGGTTGAATGGCTCAGGTTATAATCTAGCAACATACAAGCATTTTCGTCCTGTTCTTTTATAAAACAGATATGTATTTTTTTTAGACAATCTGAGTACGAAACGCTAACAATCCAACAAATCAAACTCATCACTACAATTAGAATTAACAATGTCTTTTTCATGATTCATTTTACTAAAAATTAATAACAATTTTGCGTCAATATAAGATCAACGCAAAATTGTTATTGAATTTATTACAATTTATTTATCACAGTTACACATTTTTGCAAAGCTTTTTTCTGCTTCATCTAAAGCGCTTTGAGCATATGCATCAACATTTGCGAAATATTCTGTTACCGGAACTTTATCCACATACCATGTTATACTTTCAATGGCACATTTCGTGTTATATGGTTTTTCGTTACATTGGCATATGTATAATATATATGGATGAACCATAGGAATAGCGGATCCTCTCATTTGAATTTTTATGAGATCAGAAAATCTGCCAAGAACCAGTTCCGCGAACTTTTCTTTTGCTTTATCTAACTTACTTTCTATATACATCTCTGCAAGTTTTTTCAGCAGTTATTTTGCTCTCTAAATGACTATCATATGAAACAAACGTAATGCCAAAACAATGATCACTACTGAACGTCAAGTGTTTTATATTGTACTCTTTTTCATTTTGTTGAGGAGAACAACCACTCACCGTGGCTGCTATCACTGCAGCAGTTAATACTACCAGCAAGAGGTAATCTCCCATGATATCAACATAGGCAAACGGGTTATTTTGGAATGCTTTATATAATAAATAAGCCTCCTCCAATTTATCTCGCCCAATCCACCTACCATCCACTGGGTTATAGTGGCGGTAATTGTAATACACAAGGGCTAATTCGGAATCAGTATATTCAGAACTCCACTGAATAGGATGTTCGACATCACCGGAAGATATTACTTCACCATAGGGCTTGTACGAATAGGGTGTGCGAATGTAACCTGCTGCGCCGAATACTTCGCAGATGTTCTTGGTGAGATCCCAGCCATAGGTATACCATGTACCGTCCTTGCGTAGAGCAAGGGGATGTGTGGTGGGTACAGCGCTGTGTCGGGTGCGTTTCGTGCTATTGTTATACACCGTCCAATCCGCAGAAGTCAAGCCGCGTTCGTTGATGACGATGACTTTTTCCGCCAAGGTGCCGCTCAGCTGCGAGATGAGCTGCTTCTGCGTGCTTGAGAGAGGCTGCTCCTCCGCGATGGGGATCCCGCTCCGGGGCCGCGGCAGAGCCTTGCTGACGCAAGGTCTCCGATGGGAGGTGTCCCATCGGCTCTGCCGGGTGGATTACCACTGGCAATCCACCCCCACAACAACCGCGAGCGCTTGTCGTGTGTTCGAATCCCGCCACGCTGATAAAGCATAAGCCCCGCACCTTGACAGGCACGGGGCTTATGCTTTAAGGGTCGTCAATGGGAGTCGAAAGGAATTATTACACTTAAGTTGCTTATACATAAACCATTACAAAACAAACCGGATGATTAGGAGACTTTTGCGAGATAAAGGGAGGTGAATACAATTTGGGTATCTATAAGACTTTTAGATGTCGCGTTTAATTTTGCAACTTTCGATGGCCTGTACTCATGATACAAACGTATTGACAACCCAATCCGTATGTGCTATTTTTGAAAAAAGTACGTGGTTAAGCTCTAATTTTAAACAAAACGACTCTCATGAAAAACGGTTTTAACTCTAGTTTGAATCGGCTAGTAGATAGTGGGAATGTTCATATATATGATTATGTTCAAGATTTCAATTGTGTTTTATCTGGGTATTTTGAATACAATCAGTTTATGACAAATATGAGGAAATCATCTAAGTTCGATTTGTACTGGAATGACGTTGATTTTATATTTAAATCACCAGGTTCAAAAGCAAAGAATCCTAAAATTATTCACAACAAAGAAGAATGGTTAGATGTAAGTAAAAAATATTACATAAAATTATATGGCGTTAGTCAAAAGAAAACACCTCCGTCCATATACATACCGAAATATTGCTATGGCGGCTTTTTAGTTGTTTCTCATGCTGTATATGCAACTCTGTCTAATCAAACTTGGAATGTAAAACCGCCAGAGATAAGTATAGATGTCTTATCTATTCAAGGAAAAACAAATAAAGATTGGGGAAAGTATCATATGTATAGCTGGCCTGATCTTCCAAGTCTGGATGATTCTAATCCTGATGCGTATGCTAAAGATGTGGATACTACCTGTATTGGTTTCCCCTTTTCTGATCCAGATATATTTGAGTCACCACTTATAGTAGAAAGTAAGAAAATTGCGGATTTTAAGGATAACATTGTCTTCTATAAAAGAAGAGAGTGTTTTTTTCCTCCACCGAATGACACGTATAGAGTTGAATATAATTATTTTTTTGATCTCAAGACCGTGGAAGCACTAGTGAAAATTGATTCCAATTTGGTTTTTTCACCTCTTTATGAAGTTGAAAATATTGGATTATTAAGGCAAAGCATCTTTGAACCAAGTGTCAGAAAAAAATATTTGATGCTTTCTTATCAAAAATTTTGCAAAAGAAACAATTTCAATTTAGAGAACTATGTTAATAATATGTTGTCTTGAAATATTTTAGCTATTCTTGCAAGCTGAAGATATGTTGTAATTTATGAATATATGAATAAACTGATTCAGTTGTAGAATTTGTTTTTGAAGAATAGATGCCATAAGACCAGATGTAACACTAGTGTTCTATAGTGAAACTAGACTGTATAGTATTATCTTTGGGTTTATCGACTATAAATCTAAGATGTAAATACCTATTTGGTTGGTATTAGCTATAATAAAACGAGCATTCAAACAGTTAAAAAGGAGTACTGTCCGTTCGGACAGTACTCCCTTGTATATTATGAGTAAGAAACTAATAATTATGTTGATATGTTTTAATTTTGTGATAAAACACACTTCAATGTTTCTGGCATTTCTGGAGCCGAAGGGGGAGATGGGATATGCGGCAACATTCCTAGGTCAATACTTAAATCAACTAAACCTGCAGGGTGAAAGAATTCATCAAATATTCTAGTATAATCATTATCCCAATACGATGATAAATATACAAAATCAACAGTATATTTTCTCATAGAATTAGCAGCTTCCTCTAATTCATCGATTTTTAGTTCATAACTTGCGAGTTTTGCTGGTGTATACTTCTTTCTGTAAAATATGAACACCAAGTTTCCACCCAGCGT
>CAYYKC010000059.1:0-14768 GCA_964471605.1 uncultured Akkermansia sp.
CAAACTCCTATGTTAGAGTCATTCTTATTTTTTTGCTGTACATCGCATTTCAAATGCGATGTACAGCAATAAGGTCTTTTGAGGTGATGTGAGAAAAACGCCGCGAGAATTGAAAATTGGGATGCGTCCTTGGGTAAGGGTGTGAATTTGAGATTAGAAGTTTGTTTTCTGTGGAACATGATGTGCTGTCCTAAACCGGTTGTTATGTTGATGATGCTTTTTGTTGTTTTCTTTCTTTATGGAAAAATTAAGATGTTTCTTGAACTCTATCTAGCCGGATTATGTGATTGATTGGTTGATGAAAGTTAGGGTAAGCTGAGATGATGAATGTGTTTGTTCGATTTTGGATGGTGAAGTAACTCTTGTAGGAGGGTGATAAAATAAAAGGAATGGTAACTGTTGCAGAAATTAAACAAACGCATTCAGGGGTTGTGATGAGCTAGAAATGCGACGTTGTGGCTGTAAGCGGAATGTAGTCTTATTTTTGTCGGGGTATTGGGTAGGTGCTTTGTTGTGAAAATAGAAATAAGGAGTTTGTTTATATTCTGCAGGTGGGTTGTCGGAATGATGTTCTTGTGTTTGTTGAAAAGGATGCGTTGCTCTTTAGTTGATAGAGGGGATGCGTATGGATTGAAATTGCGGAAATATGTAAATATATAGAAAACAATTAAATAGGAAGAAAGTTAAGAAATGAAAACAAATGACAAATGGCGCTTTTTTTGCCCGTTATGTGTAAGAGGTCGTGAAGGGAGGGAGAATGTTGGCAGGGGTGTTTTGAGGCGTGTGAAAAAGTGCTGTGCTGATGGTGCCGGGAGAGGTAGGTTTTAAAGAAATTGCCTTCATGTTTTGGGGAAGTGTCTGTGTGGATCTGTGGTGTGGAGTGGAAACGTGAGTTCTTGGAACGTGCCTTTCAGATGCCCTTTTGCAGGACGAAGAAGTGGAAGAAGGAGAGAAAAGAGGAAATGACTGACAAATGTTAGTTTTTCAATTCTGTCGTCGATTGGCAGGATGCTTGCGAGTTCCGGAGTGTTGGGTGAATATATGAATAAAAATTGTTTTGTTTGTTTGTTTCTTTTGTTTTATGGTGACGAACAATTTTGTTTATTATACTTTAGTTTTATTGTGGAACAATTCGGGATGATGTCGCAGAGTGTCCGGCTCCTGATTGGTGCCGTCTGTTGAAAATGTGCCCTAAGTCATTATCATTAAGGTGTTAATATAAAATAATCAGATTTGACATTCGCGAGAGGAGTTTTCTGACGTGGAATGAGGGTAAAAACAGCCGGAAATGCACTCCAGGAGCAGTTGTTGGGTGAGCAGAATGTTGGAAAGAGCGTTGCTGAGTTCGGGTGAAGCCGTGCCGGAATCGTGAGCGCGTCGGAGTTGAAATTGAGTGTGCCATTTTAATAATTCGAGGGGCGAGGCATGCATCATCTGCTGCTTTTCGACATCAATCATCCCCAGTTCCAGGTCGCGTTCTTCATCGCTCAGGGAAGAATCGTTGAGGATGGGGTGTTTGAGGAGCGCCTCCAGCAGCACGAGAAGCGGGCGCTCGTTCGCTTGCTCAGATTCGTCAAAAACGGAATTGATGAGGGCTGCGGCATAGAATTTTTCCTGCTCGCTGCGGTAGGGGCAGGTGCGGATGCTGAGCAGGGCAATATCTCGAAACTTGTTTTTTTCCGGAATAGGCATAATTGGGCAGGGTGATGAGGTGTAAGTAAAGGTTCAGCGCCTGTGAGTTCATTTTTTGTCAGGAATGGCAGAGGTCGAGCAATCTTCACTTGCAATTCAGGGCAAAATTGATTAGAATGCGTGCGTTAACTATTTTTTATCATGAAAGTACTTATTACCGGCGGCGCCGGCTTCATCGGGTCTCACATCGCTGAGCATTATCAGGGCATTGCTGAGGAAATCCGCGTATTGGATAACCTTCGCACGGGCTACAAGAAGAACCTTGACGGGCTCAAGGTGACCTTCATCGAGGGTTCGATCACCGATCGCGAGGTGGTGGCCAAGGCTGTGGAGGGTGTGGATTACATTTTCCACATGGCCGCCATGGTATCCGTGCCGGAATCCATGATTAAGATTCGCGAGACGCTGGATCTGAATGTGAACGGGCTGCTGACCGTGCTGGAGGAAGCCTCCAGGGCCGGAGTGAAGAAGGTGGTGCTTGCATCCTCTGCCGCCATTTACGGCGATAACCCCATCGTGCCGAAGGTGGAGACCATGTACCCGGAGCCCAAGAGCCCCTATGGTATCACCAAGCTGGACGGTGAGTACTACATGGAGATGTTCCGCACCACCGGTCAGATTAACACCGGCTGCTGCCGCTTCTTCAACGTGTTCGGGCCGCGTCAGGATCCGAAGGGGGCTTATGCCGCCGCTGTGCCGATTTTCATGGAGAAAGCCATCAAGGGCGAGGATATCACCGTCTTCGGTGATGGTGAGCAGACCCGCGACTTCATCTATGTGAAGGATATCGTCGGCGCTCTCGTCTACGTGGCCGAGCACCCGGAGGTGACCGGTGTGAATAACGTGGGTTATGGTGGTCAGATTACCATCAACGACCTGGCCAACATCATTATCAAGGCTGCCGGGTCCAGCTCCAAGGTGTTGCATCTGCCGGAGCGTCCGGGCGATGTGAAGCACTCCCGCTCCTGTGCCGACAAGCTGCGCAGTGCCGGGTGGGAGCCCAAGTACACGCTGGAAGAAGGCCTCAAGACGACGCTTGAGTACTTCAAGAGCGTGACGAAGTAAACAATCTGTAATGATACGGCGGGTCGGGGATGCCTGACCCGCTTTTTTCATGTTGCATGTGTGGATTCGAGGAACAGCCCCGCCTGAAAGCCGCCGATTTGGAGCGGTTCGCGCAGCAGCATCGTGAGCAGTTGATGGCTGCGGGAGTGGAGCTGCATCCCGTGGTGAGCAGCTCCCGCAAACTGGCGACCCGCTTCTGGGGCAGTGCGTGGATGCGGCATCTGAGTGTTTGTGAGAGTGGCGGGTGGAGTCTGGCCCCGGGGCGCAGCTTGCTGCGTCATGGCTGTGTGCAGGACCTCCGCGTGGCGCCCGGACTGGTAGAGGCACTTGTAAGCGCAGATGAACTGTATGAGGTTCAGCTGCGGCTGGCCCCGCCGGATGAGGGACGCGTGGAGTCCCTTGCCGCACTCTGCGCGGGAAAAATAGATTCACTGTTGTCGCTGCTGGAGGGCAGAGTGGATGAAGCCTTGTTGCAGCAACTCTGCGACCCGGAAAACGGCTTGCTGCCGGATGCCCGTGACTGGCGCATCTCCTGCAGCTGCCCGGATTGGTCAGAACCTTGTCCGCATGCGGCTGCCGCCATGTATGCACTGGGTATCCTGCTGGATGCACAGCCGGAATTGCTCTTTACCCTGCGCTCCATCGACCCGTCAGCGCTTCTCCGCAAACCCGAGCAGCCCCCCGCACATTTCGATGCCCACTCCCTCTCGGCCACGTTCGGCATCGACTTGGATGTTGACTGATTTTTTTTTCACTTTTTTTGCAGATTTTCTGCGGATTAAGCGCTTGGCAGGATTAATACATGTGTATGGAGCAGAAAGAGGAAACAGCAAACGAACATGTACCACCGATCGCATCGGAGCCGATGCGGTCGTTCCGTTCCTTGCTGGCAGATGCCCTGATGGCAGCGACACCGCTGCCTGTTATGTTGTTCTGTGCCTGGCTTGTGAGGGACGAGAATTCGTTCCCGGAATTTCCTTTCATCATCCTCGGGGGCTTATCTGTTGGCGGTGGTGACAACTGCTGCCACCGCATGGCGCATGCTGCGGTGCACGGATTCGGGCTCGCTCCGCACGCGGAGCTTCTTCGTTTCAAGTGCCTCGTTGTTGCTGAGCGCTCCTTATCTTGTGGTGTATTGGACTGCGGGGGCAGGAGGAAACGGTGACCCGTGGTGGGGTCCCGTGGCGTTCGTGCTCTTCATGGCACATGTTCCGGTGCTTTTTCTGGATCGCCTACGCTGGCGTCGGAAAATTGCTGCCGAGAGCATACCGCAGGTACCACGCCGGAAGCTTCCCCGCGCCCTGCGCGGCAACCTGTTCAGCTGCGTCTTGTTATCGCTGGCTCCTGTTGCGGGATTGTTGTATGTTGATGCTCTGCCTGAGTGGATTCATCGGTCGGCGCGTTGGTCGGAGCTTGTCTGCCACGGCGGTGGCCTCCTCATTGCCTGTCTTCTGCTTGCATCGCTGATTTACCTGCTGCTGCGGCTGGGAGAAGTTGCGTTGAAGCGGATGCCGTTTCTGCGCTATGTTGTTGCAGTAGGAGTAGTGTTGATTCTGCTTTGTCCGATGTGTTTTTCGGAAGAGTCCGGCCTCCGTATGGCGGCAGGCCTGATGGCTTGGGGGCTTTTGCTTTGGCATCTCATTCGGTTGAGCAGGGGAGGATATACCGAATGGCGTCTGTGGCGGGATTCGCGTCTGAGTCGCATCTTGCAGGCGTTGCTGTCCGTGGGGGTAATGTATCTGGCTTGCACGGGACGAATGTATTTTAATTGAACCTCTCGCACTGTTGGTTCTGTACATATTGTCATTCTGTGCGCAAGGACCTCGCGGTGGGGTTTCGTTTGTGCGGCGAGCGGTATTCATATCGGTTATTGCCTGGCTGTTACCCGTATTGATGGGTGGTGTCATGTGTATGTGTTCAAAGGGGGCGTGCCTGTCGGACTACGCTATCCCGGGACTTATTCCCACCGCCATCCTCCTCCTCTATCTGTTGGAAAACCGGCTCTTGGCGTGGTAGACGCAGAATCCTCGGGATAAAGAGAAAGCCGCTGCCGGGGTGAGCGGCAGCGGCGGGGAAGGGAATGGTTGTTTCGTTTAGCGGGACTTGCGGCGGTCGGGGCGTTCGGAGCGATAGTCTCGCGGCTCGCGGAAGTCCCGGTCGCCACGGAAGCGGCCGTTGCGGGAGGAATAGCTGCTCTCATTGCGGCGCGGGCGGTAGCTGGTGTCCTTGTCCTGCCAGGAGGCCGCCGCACGGCGGGCTCCGCCGGGGATGAACTCGCGGCGGGCATTGCCGCCCTCCGGGCGACCTTTGTCCTCGCGGATGTTGACCTCGTACCCGCAGATAGAGCAGGTGCTGAGCGCAGAAGTAAGCTGTTGCACGACCTCCGGAGCCACCTCGATGAGAGAGTGCTTGAGGAAGATACGGATATCGCCGATGGTTCCTTTGGGGACACCGCCCTCGTTGTAGAGCAGTCCGGCAATATCCTTCGGACGAATACCCAGCAGCTTGCCGCCGTTCATGAAGAGCGTAGCCGTTTCCTGGAGGTTGGACCAGTCCTGGCCCTTATCCACGGGGGCGGCGTTGTCTGATGCGCGGTGGTAGCGGCTGGGGCGGTCTTCCGGGATGGGCTGCAGCTCTCGGCTGGTCTTTTGCAGCAGCAGGTTGAACATGGCCGTGAGCAGCTTTTCAGAATCAATTTCCAAATCGCGCAGCTCTTCCGGCACATCGTGTGCCTGGGCGGCCAGCTCCAGAATATCATCCACCAGCGATTCGCGGCGAACCTGCTCCACCTGGGTGCCGGTCATCACCTTTTCGCGCTGCATGCGCACGCCCACAAAGCGCTCGATGCGGGCCAACAGAGAGAAATCGCGGCGACCGATGAAGGTGACGGCGCGCCCCTTTCGCCCGGCGCGTGCCGTGCGGCCGATGCGGTGTACATAGTCCTCCGGCTCGCGGGGCAGCTCAAAGTTCACCACCATGTCCACATCATCGATATCCAGTCCTCGGGCGGCAATATCCGTGGCCACCAGCACATTCAGGCAGCCCTTGCGGAACGAATCCATCACGCGCTCACGCAGCGTCTGGGGCATATCGCCGTGCAGTCGGTCCACGGCGTAGCCGCGGGCCAGCAGGCCGTCCACGATATCATCCACCACGCGTTTAGTATTGGCAAAGACAAGCCCGCGCTTCATGCGACCCATCTCAATGAGACGGCTGAGCACCTCGATCCGCGATGAGAATACCACCTCGTACACGCTCTGCTCGCAGGTGGGAACCGTCAGCACCGGGCGTTCGATGGAAATCTCCGTGGGGTTCTCGGAAAGACTGTCGATGAGCGAGCGAATGGCCGGCGACATCGTGGCTGAGAAGAAGAGGGTCTGGCGCGGGGTGGGCAGCTGGGCCACCACGCGGTCAATGTCCTCCTGGAAGCCCATATCGAGCATCTCGTCCGCCTCATCCAGAATGAGCATGGAGATATTGTCCGTTTTGAGCACGCCCTGCTCCATGAGGTCGAGGATGCGACCGGGCGTGCCCACCACAAACTGCACCCCGCGTTTCAGCGCTGCCAGCTGCGGCCCGAAAGAGGCCCCGCCATAGATGGGAGCTGCGGATACGCCATCCAGGAAGAGCGCCAGCTTGTCTACCTCGCGGCAGATTTGCACGGCCAGCTCTCGCGTGGGTGCCAGACAGAGCACCTGAACGGCGCGGACACTGGGGTCGATGCTCTCCAGCGCCGGGATGGAGAAGGCGAGCGTCTTGCCGGAACCGGTGTGGGAAAGCCCCACAATGTCCGAGCCCTCCAGGGCAACGGGAATGGCCTGTTCCTGAATGGGCGACGGTGTTTCAAACCCAAGGACCTCAATGGCCTCCAGGATTTCCGGGCAGATACCGAGTTCGGAGAAAGTCATAAACGGGCTGAGCATGCCTGACTTGGTGCCGATTGTAAAGCGAAAACTCCCGGGGTGACACAGAAAGAACAGGCGCGTTCCGACGCATGGATGATTTCCGGTCAATCTTTTCACCGTTATTCCAAACGACCCCAAAGTTTGGGGCAAGAGAACGATATTTGTTAACGCTGTGCATCGTATTTTAAATGCGAAACTGCACCTCACTATCAAAACACCCCAGCGCCATCCGCAGGGCAAAATAAACTTAACCGTCAAAACGACATCCGCAAAAAATAGGTGCACAAAAAAGCGCCTCCCTCATCACAAGGGAAGCGCTTTATATAAATAATTATGCGTTGTAATCGCAGTCTTACTTGCGACGGCGGCGAGTAGCCAGACCGGCCAGCGCCAGCAGGCTCAGCGTAGCCGTGGTCGGCTCGGGGATGATAAGGCTCTTTACCTCCTTTGAGCTAAGAGCTTTATCCCAGAATGCGAGATTATCAATAGTGGCATCATTGATTGGGTCTCTCCCAGTCAGTCCAACCCCGAACTGCATACTTTTAATAGCTGCGGCTGTCCAATTGGTAGCTTGTGCCGTTTGCTCACCATTGATATACAGAGTCAGCGTTTTGGCTGCACCATCCTGAACAAGCGTAATTGTCTGACCGTCTGCATGCGTGGTTCCTGCATCCGTCTTATCCGCATCATATATCCCCGTATTAAGAGTTACTGCGCTATTCCCTCCGAATGTATCTTCGCCGCCATTAGAGGAAGTAATCCGTAACTGATTGGCATCATCCATGGAGAAAGTCATTGATGTTTTGTATCCGGAGCCTTTATCCGTGCCGGAATAGATGGCCAGAATGTTGTCCCAAGCATCGTTCTCGCCCAGAGACGTTAAATCAAACGAAATTGACCAATCCATGTTGGTATTGGTTCCGATAGTTAACGCATTTATGTGCCAAGGCTGATTTTTTCCTGTTCCCAGCGTGGCAACTCCATTTGCTACAGAAAAGGTCGTATCTACTTTTAGATTGCCTACGGATTCCGCACCTGTGGTGAAATCAAACGCCGCTACGAGGCCTGCTGTCAAGTCAAGAGTTTCATATCGGCTGAAATCCACGGATGCAGCTCCTGCCACTCCGCACAGAGTCAGAAACACTACTATCGTCTTTTTCATTGCTGTGTAATATGTTGTTGTTTGTTTTTAAGTGCGCACAAAGCTCTTCACCGGCTTCCTTGCGCACTGGAATGGCTCGGTTACGTGACCCGTGCGCGTGTAGTATATCGCATTTCTAATGCGAAGCTGATCAAGAACACTAATTTATATTATATTTTTTCGTTTGTTTGTCATTTAGGCAATATAGAGTCGTTTTTATTTTTTTGAAATATGTATCCCCAAATTCCCGATGAAATCACAAAAGTGAAAGACTTCATAATGTATTTTCATGATAGCAATGTGAGAATAATATATTTATCTGTTCTTAGTTTATCCTAATACATTTTTTACCGTAAATGAAAATAGGACAGGCGTTTTTCGGAAGCAGGGCAGGTCCAAGGATGTTTTTGCTAAGCATTTTATGCTGAAAAGTCTGGACATAGCATTAGAAATGCGATTTACCGCGCCAGCACGGGGCACGGAAGCTCTTATCGCATCAATGAGACGGTGAAGGTGATTGTTGCTTCCGTTCCCGTTCCGACGACGGCTACGCTGAGCCTGCTGGCTCTGGCCGGTCTGGCTGCCCGTTGTCGCCGCAAGTAAGACTACGGTTACAACGCGTAATTATTTATACAAAGCGCTTCCCATGTGATGAGGGAGGCGCTTTTTGTTACCATCGGCGAATGGCGGGAAGGTTGCAGCCTGTAAGGACAATTCGTGTGTGGGTAAAGCTGCACTACTACGTCTCGTTCATTTCCCTTGTGCGAAACGGATTCGGAATGCGGATGGATTCAAGCCGTGTTTTCATGGAATAGTTGATATCGGAGTAGTATCGGTAGTAGCAGAAGGAGGAGGGCGACCCATACGTTTCCCAATCTTTGGGACACATTTCTCTCAGCGCATATTTTTGAGACAGTGGGTGACAACGCCGAAGAATTCGGCATTGAGCTCCGGGGTGAGGGTGATGGGGGAATAAGCGGGGTTCTCCGGGAGGAGTCGGATGGGGGAGTCCGGGCGCATGTCGAGGCGTTTGACGGTGAATTCTCCGCTGACGGCGGCGATGATGATATCACCGTGGCGGGCGGTGAGGCTGCGGTCAACAACGAGGATGTCGCCGTCACCGATGCCGGCACCAATCATGCTCTCGCCGCGCGCGCGGATGAAGTAGGTGGCGGCGGGGTGGCGGATGCAGAGGTCGTTCAGGTCGAGCGTGCCGTTGAGCTCGCCCATGGCCGGGCTGGGGAAGCCGGCGGCAACGGTTTCGTTGAAAAAGGGGATACCGGGGCTGTCGTGTTCGGTGGATTGGCTCATGGTGCTGTGGGTATGATAACGCGTGTGCGTGAAAAATTCAATCAGAATGGTATTTATACTTGAGAATAGGGGTAAAAACTGTACTATAGAGACAGATGTTTGAGCAATTGTTTTCGGAGCATGGCTTATCGCTGGACAGGCTTCGCACCTTGCAGGAGGTGGCGGAGGCGGGGAGCATTGCGGCAGCGGCGCGTGGTGATGCCACGCGGCAGAGCCAGTATTCCCGCCAGCTCAAGGAGCTGGAGCAGTTCTTCGGTATCACACTCACGCGGCGGCAGGGGCGCGTGCTGACGCTGACCCCGGCGGGGCAGGAGCTGCTGCAGATTGTGAATGCATCGTTCTGTGCGCTGGATGATTTCAAGTGCCGCGCTTCTGCCACCATGTACCGCTATATGCTGGGCTGTGGTGATAGTATTCATGCCTGGATGGTGGCGCCCGTGCTGGGACGGGCGGTGCAGGAGGGGCAGCCCTGGCAGTTTTCCTTTGCAAATCTGCGGAATGCGGATGTGTCGCGCCAGCTGCTGGATATGGAGCTGGATTTCGGGATTCTGCGCACGAGTGCCATTTCCTCTGATGTGCTGGAGAGTGTGCCGGTGGCGCGGGTGAAGTATGCGCTGTATGTGCCGGCTCATTTGCAGCGGAAAGGGCTCAGCTTTGAGAAGGCGGTCACGGATCTGCCGATTGCAACGCTGGGCAGTGGTTCATTCTACACGCGCTTGCAGGAGGGCTTGCAGGAAGCGGGGCTGAAGATGAGCAATATGAATGCCACGCAGTCCTTTCCTTTTGCCCTGCGCCTGTTGCGGACGGGGGGCTATGCGGCTTTTCTGCCGGATATAGCGGAGGTGGAGCTGCCGGAGGATGTGCTGAAGCTGGAATCCTCCGCGCTGGATTCGCTGAGCCGCAAGCTGAGCCTGGCGTGGAATCCGCGTCTGCTGCGGGTGCGCCCGGCGGCGGAAGAGGTGATTCGCTTCTTTATCAAGCACCTCTCGCGGCGCTGAGGGGGGGCTCTGCGGAATCGAATAGACTTGACTTTTTCGGGGCGGCGGGGTACAACCTGCGGCATGATTATCGACACGCATTGCCATCTGGTTTCGCCCAAGTACCCGCCCATGGAACAGGTGCGGGCAGAATCCCTGGAACTGGGGGTGGGGCACTGCATCACGCAGGGCACGAACCCGTGGGATTGGGAGAAGCATCTGGCGCTGGCGGCAGAGATGCCGGAGTTCGTGTCGGTCTGTCTGGCGGTGCACCCCAGCGATGCGCACGAGGCGGATGCCGCCGCGATGGAGCGGATGGCGGAGCTGTGCCGCAGCCATTCCCCGGCGGCCATCGGCGAAACGGGGCTGGATTATTTCTGGGATGCGCCGGAGGGGTGGAGTGAGAAAGACTTTCGCGCGCGCCAGTGGGAGCTGTTGGAGCAGCACTATGCGCTGGCTGAGGAGCTGGGGGTGAATATCTCCCTCCACACCCGCGACAAGGTGGGAGCGGGCTCTGCCTGCTTTGATGATGCGGTGGCGATTGCGCGTCAGTTCCCGAAGGTGCGCCCCGTGTTCCATTGCTTCATCGGTTCGCAGGCCCAGGCGGAGCTGGTGTTCGGGGAACTCAACGGCATGATTTCCTTTACCGGCCTCCTCACGTTCAAAAAGACTGAGGATGTTCAGGCGGTGGCCGCATGGTGCCCGCTCGACCGCTTCATGGTGGAGACGGATTCCCCCTACCTCTCGCCGGAGCCCTTCCGCGGCAAGCTGAATATCCCCGGGCGCACGCGCTTTGTGGTGGAGAAAATTGCAGCCCTGCGCGGCATGGATTGGCAGGAGGTCGCCGCCGCCACCACGCGCAATGCCTGCCGCTTCTTCCGCTTGCCGCTCTGATGCGGCGTGTCGGTTTTGTGGCAAAACAGCCATATTGCAGGTGGCGTTTCTTTCACAGAGGAAAGATTGAAAATTCGCTGTCCGGGTGTTACGTTACGGATGAACGCAGGCCATGAGGGCCGAAGTTTATCTGTATATGCAAGGTCAGGATAAGATATTCATGTGGGGCTGTCTGGGCTGTGCCCTGATAATTGCTCTGTTGGTTCCGGGCATATTTGTCCAGCTCGGGTGGCATTCTGCTGATGCCTGGCAGCAGTTTGGCATCGGTTTTCTGTGGTCTGCGGAGTGGGACCCGGCGCAGGAAGTGTATGGTGCGTGGAGCAGCGTATTGGGAACCTTGTATACCACGGGACTTGCGCTGTTGCTGGCGGTGCCACTGTCGTTTGTGGCGGCTTTGTTTGTTGTGGAAAGCCCGGAGTGGCTGGGGCGTCCGCTGAGTTATTGCGTGGATTTGCTGGCGGCCATACCATCCGTCATCTATGGTATGTGGGGGCTTTTTGTGCTGGTGCCGCTCATGCAGGAATATGTGCAGCCTCTTTCGGGGGAGGACTTCAACGGCTTTGGCTTTCTGACGGCCGGGGTGATTCTCGCCCTGATGATTCTGCCCTATATGAGTGCCATTATGCGCGACGTGCTTCGCATGACTCCGGCTCTGCTGCGTGAGTCTGCCTACGGGCTGGGATGCACGCGCTGGGAGACCACCCGCGATGTAGTGCTGCGATACGGCATCCGTGGCATTCTGGGTGGTATTTTTATCGGCATGGGGCGTGCGTTGGGCGAGACGATGGCCGTTCTGTTCGTCATCGGTAATATGATGGAGGTGCCCGACAGCCTGTTTTCCGGCGGTACGACCATTGCGGCCACGCTGGCGTGCAATTTTGCGGAATCAGACGGCTTGCAGCGCAGCTCCCTATTTGCGCTCGGGCTGATCCTGTTGCTGCTTTGCTTTGGAATACAAGTGCTGTCCCAGTACTATCTGCGTCTCACCGGGGCTCGCAGGGGAGAAGCACGCTAACCTTTATTCTGTCTGAACCATGAACAAAATGATATTGACAAGCCTGGAACACGCCCCCCGTCGTTCTCCTGTATTTCGCCGGTGGTGGGATGTGTTGCTCTCTGCCTTTTCGGTGTTTTCCATCATGCTGGCAGTGGGGGGAATGGGCTGGATTCTCTGCACCGTGCTGATTCAGGGTGCCGGAAGCATCAGCCCGGAGTTTCTCACCGCTCCCTCAAAACCCTACGGAGAACCGGGTGCCGGCATTGCCAACGCCTTGCTAGGCTCGCTGATGATGACCCTCTGCGCCACGTTGCTGGCGGTGCCTCCGGCGCTCGCAGGCGGAATCTATCTGGCTGAGTTCGGGCAGGGAAGCCGTATAGCGGAGGGATTGAGGTTTTGCGCCAATGTCATGATGGGGCTTCCCTCCATTATTGTGGGCTTGTTTGTCTATGTGGTGCTGGTGGTGAGCATGGGGAACTTCTCCGGCTTTGCCGGTGCGGTGGCGCTTGCCATCATCATGTTCCCGGTGGTCATGCGCACCACTGAGGACATGCTGCTCATGGTGCCGGCGGCGCTTCGGGAATCGGCTCTGGCGCTGGGGATGAGCCGTGCCCGGACCACGCTCTGCATCGTTTTTCGGGCGGCTCGCAGCGGGTTGGTCACTGGGGTGCTGCTGGCGCTGGCTCGCGTGAGCGGAGAAACGGCCCCCCTGTTGTTTACCGCCTTGTTTGCTGATGCCTGGCCCACCGGGTTCTTTTCCCGGCCGACGGCGAATGTGCCCGTCCTCATCAACGAATACACCATGAACTCACCCTTTGACAGCATGCATGCTGTCGGCTGGGGGGCTGCTCTTATCATCTGTCTGCTCATTCTGTTGCTCAATATATTTACCCGCACTATCTTCCATGAACACAAACATTAAAATATCCGCCCGTAATCTCAACTTCTATTACGGGGAGAATCAGGCGCTGTTCGACAACAATCTGGACATCCCCGCCAATAAAATTACAGCGGTCATCGGACCGTCCGGATGCGGTAAATCGACCCACCTCCGTGTTTACAACCGCATTTTCGAGCTGCACCGTAACCAGCGTGCAACGGGGGAAGTCCTGCTGGATGGAGTCAACATCCTGACACCGGACACAGACCTCCTCAGCCTGAGGCGGCGCGTGGGGATGATTTTTCAGAAACCGACCCCGTTTCCCATGAGCATCTTTGACAACGTGGCCTATCCGCTGCGGCTGCATTACAAGCTCAATAAAGAAGAGCTCGCCGCCCGCGTGGAGCAGGCGCTCCGCAGCGCCTGTATCTGGGATGAGGTCAAGGACAAGCTGCGCGAGAGCGGCATGGCGCTCTCCGGCGGGCAGCAGCAGCGGCTCTGTATCGCACGAGCCATTGCCGCAGAGCCGGAGGTACTGCTCATGGATGAACCCACCAGCGCCATTGACCCCGTCGCAACCCTCAAAATCGAGGAACTGGTGCTGGAGCTCAGAACCCGCTTCACCATCGTCATCGTCACCCACAACATGCAACAGGCTTCCCGTATCTCTGATTACACCGCCTTTTTCTACAAAGGCTCCATTGTTGAGGTCGGGGAAACCGCCCGCATCTTTACCAATCCCTCCTGTAAAAAGACAGAGGAATACATCACCGGACGTTTCGGTTAAACTTCTCACAACATAATACCATCATGAAAGAACATTTTATTCGAGAGTTACTTCGTTTGCAGAGCATGATTGCGGAGCAGGGCAGCCGGGTGGAACAGGCCATCACCCGCGCTCTGGAGGCTTTCCGTACCGGCGATACCGCTCTGGCGGAGAGTGTCATTGCCGCCGATTCGGAAATCGATGCCGCCGAAATCAGGATTGAGGAAGAGTGCCTCAAAACACTGGCCCTCTACCAACCCGTTGCTTCCGACCTGCGGACCGTGGCGGCTATCCTCAAAATCAACACGGCTCTGGAGCGTATGGCCGATTTTGGTTCCCACATTGCCGAGCGTGCAGAGGAAATATCCCGCTTCTCCGATGCTGCGGTGCCGGAGCACCCGGACTTTGCCGCCATGTCGGAACTGGTACTCAGCATGCTGCGCGATGCCTTGACCGTTCTCCGAACCTCTGACACGGTACTGGCCTATCGCGTGATAGAACGGGATGATGCCGTTGATAACATGCGCCACAATAACAAGCAGTTTGCCATTCATGCCGTCACCCGCTTTCCCGCCGCAGCCGAATACTACATCGCCTGCATGGGCCTTTCCCGTGATCTGGAACGAATAGCCGATTTCGCTTCCGACATCTGCGAACACATCATCTATCTGCACACCGGCAAAATCATCCGGCACAGCGTCTGAGCCAATCCCGCTCCGGTGTACCCTTTATCCCCCCATGTGCCCTTGCGGCATGTGGGGGCTCTTGCGTATGCTGCGGGACTGAAGTCCCGCTCCGCGACCCGTCTCCGCCCCTCCGTTTACACCACTCGGCTCGCAGAGCCGAGTTTTTCACCCAAGGCGCAGCCTTGTTTTCGCCATCGGCAGCGCCGATTTTTCACCACGCCCGGCAGGGCGTTTTTCACCGCTCGCGCAGCGAGCAAAAACAACCTGAGCCACAAAAGTGAAATTCTGCCCGTGCGGGCAGAGTGAAATCCGGCTCGCGCCGGGTGAAATCGGCTCTGTGCGCCGATGAAATTACTCGCTTTGCTCGCAGTGATGAAAATTCCGCAGCCCCCTGAAACACCACTCGGCTCAGCGAGCCGAGTTTTTCACCCAAGGCGCAGCCTTGTTTTCGCCA
>CAYYKC010000060.1:0-14719 GCA_964471605.1 uncultured Akkermansia sp.
CGCAGGCGAAACGGCGTTTCCTCGTTGGGTTCGATTTTTTTTGAGGCAATGCGTCCGGACAACGGAAATAACTTCTTTCTTGCCATACCCTGCCCTGTATGCTAGGATTGGGTCATGTTCAGAACTTTCCTCTTAGCCGCGCTGACCTGCGGACTGGTCGGTGCAACAGAAACTTTCGAAAAGCTGCCATCCGGTGCCATGAGTGAGGGCAGCACCTGTTACGGCACGCTCTCTGCCCAGCCGGGGCATGCAGAAATCAACCGAGGGCACGGTCGCAACAGCGCCCAGGCTCTCCGCGTGATGGGCGGCACTGACCGCAGCGTCACCCTGTTGCTCAACAAGCCTGTCACCCTCGAAACGCCGGGACAGTGCTGGGTGGAGCGCTGGACGGGACGCTCCCCGTTCTGCCTGCGCGTATTGGCCATTACCCCCGCCGGGGAGCAGGAAATCGCCAAGCTGGCCACCCTCAGTCCCGGCGGCTACAAGCATCACCTCAAATGGGTTCTGCCTCCCGGCACGACGGCCCTCATTTTCAAGGCCGATACCGCCGAGGGCGGTGGCGTGTTGCTGGATGACCTCTGCCTGATGGATGGCCCCATGACCGTCAAATCCGTGAGCTTCCGCGACCCCGGACAATTCCCCATGATGAAGCGTGCCCCGCACAACCCTGTGCTGGCCCTGGATATTGAAAGCGAGGGTTCCCAGGATCCCAAGGTGGTCAACAAGGTCGTGCTGAAGGTTTCCGACCCCGCCCATGTCAGCAACGTCACCCTCCGCAGCGGGGATGCAAGCGGTGTTGAGCTGCGCGAAGGCAAGGTTTACGGACAGGGGATTCCCCGTGCGGACGGCACCGTGGTCATCAATTCCTATGAAACGCTGTCCGGCGGTGAAAACCACCTCTGGATTGACGTGCAGCCCGACGGCGGTGCCCCCATCGGCTCCACGCTGACCTTCAGTGACCTCAAGCTCATCATCGACGGCAAAGAATACACCCCGGAACAGACTCCCGTCACCCAGCGCGTCGGCATCATGTTGGGCATGCCCGGAGAAAACGTGGCCAACCAGCCGGATGGTGCCAGTCCCCGCCACTGCATCGCATTCCGCATCCCGGGCATGATTCGCACGCAGGCCGGCACGCTCATAGCCTGCTTCGATGCCCGCTACCACCACGAGGGTGACCTCTGTGCCGATATCGATGTGGCCACCGTCCGCTCCACCGACGGCGGACAGACCTGGACCCTCCCGGAAGTCTCCATGGATGCCGGTCCCGGCCACAACAACGGCTGCGGCGACCCCTGCATCGTACAGGACAAGAGCGGCCGCATCTGGCTGCAATCCCTGGTCTGCCACTTCTCCGGCGGTGCTTCCCTGAACGTCTCCCAAACCGGCTGGGATAAGGACAAGACCGGCCAGTGGGGCATGGTATATTCCGATGACGACGGCGTCACCTGGAGCAAAGAATACGTGAACCCCACCCGACAGATTAAGAAAGAGGAGTGGAACACCATCCTGGCCGGCCCCGGCAACGGCATCGTCACCTCCAAGGGCGTGATTGTCTTCCCGGCCCAAATCTGGCAGAACAACGCCAATCCCCGCTCCATGAGCACCATCTGCTACTCCACAGACGGCGGCAAGAACTGGGCATACGGCAACGGTGTTCCCCACCGCAGCTCCGAATGCCAGGTGGTCGAGCTGCAGGACGGCTCCATTATGATTAACTGCCGCAATGAGACTTGGGCAGGCAAACGCGTGGTCTATGTGACCAAAGACCTGGGCAAGACCTGGGAACCGCATGAGACCAACTGCAAGGATCTGGTGGAACCCACCTGTCAGGCCTCCATCATTGCCGTGGATTCCCCCAAATACGGGCGTCTGCTGCTCTTCTCCAACCCGCAGAAGTACCCCCGCAGCATCATGACCGTCCGTGCCTCCCGCGATGACGGCAAGACCTGGAACGGCGGTCTGCTGTACGACACCCGCCGCTGCATGGGCTACTCCTGCATGGCTATGGTGGACGACAACCACGTGGGCGTGGTGTACGAGACCTGCCACAACAACGGCAAGAACGGTAACCGAGGCATCGGTTTCATCATCCTCCCGCTGGATGATATCGTCAATGCCAAGTAAGTGCCCCCCCATTTCATCTGACGCTCCGGCTGCATTCATTCCGAATGCAGCCGGATTTTTTTCTTTTCATCTGCTGCATAATTGGTAGAATGACAGCGTATGAAAAAACTCTTCCTTTTCCTGCTGACCCTCGCCGTTGCCCTGCCCACGCAGGCCGCTGAAACCCGCACCCTGCCCGCTCCCGACATCACGGGCGGCATGCCCCTCATGGAAGCCATCAACGCCCGCCAATCCGGCCGCGATTTCTCAGCCCGTCCGGTGGATGATCAAATGCTGGGCGAAATCCTCTGGGTCGCATGGGGACAGAATACGCACGGCAAACGCACCATCGCCACCGCCCGCAACCTGCAGAACATGCAGCTCTACCTCGCCACCCCGGAGGGTGCGTGGAAATACCACGGCGATACCCACAGTCTGGAAAAAGTGACGGATGAAAACCTCATTCCCTACTGCACTAAGCAGGATTTCGTGCCCAAAGCACCCGTCCACCTCATCTACGCCATCAAGGATAACACTCGCGGGCACAACCACGTCGGCTCCGCCTACCAGAACGTCTACCTCTACGCCACCTGGAAAGGTCTCTCCTGCGTCATTCGCGGCATGATTGACATCCCCGCCCTCAACAAAGCGCTCCACCTGCCGGAAGGCGAGACCGTGGCTCTCCACCAGTGCCTCGGCTGGCCGGAAAAGGAGAAATAAGCCATTGATAATGGTGCGGGCGTTCCCTCTGCACGCAGCGCAGCATTGACAAATCTGCCCCCTTGAGGCACAATAGGGGGCAGACAGATGATTACTTTCACGAATCTTTCCCGCACTGCCGAAATTGGCTCGAATTGTTACATGGTGGATATGGATGGAGTCCGCATCATTCTGGACTCCGGCATGCACCCCAAAAAGGAGGGGCATGAAGCCCAGCCGGATTTCAGCCTCATCGGCGCCGCCACGCCGGACACCATCTTTGTGACGCACGCGCACCTGGACCACATCGGCTCGCTGCCGGTGCTGCAGGACAAGCACCCCTCTGCCGAGGTCATCATGACGGATGCCACCGCCACCGTAGGGCTGGCCATGCTACATAACTCCGTGAATGTGATGACGGCCAAGCGCGTGCAGGAAGGCATCATCGAATACCCTCTCTACACGCACCCGGAGCTGGACTACGCCGCGCGTTGCTGGATGCCGCGCCCGTATGGTTCTCCGTTCCGCATCGGGCGGCGCGGAGATGTGCTGGCCACGCTGCATGATGCCGGCCACATCCTGGGTTCCTGCGGGGTGGAGCTGGAATCCGTCTCCGGCACGACAATTCTCTACACGGGCGATGTGCAGTTTGACCACCAGACCATCATTCCCGGTGCGAAATTCCCGGAAAGCGGTATCGATATCCTCATCATGGAATGCACGCACGGGCTCAAAGACCGCCCGGCAGAATACACCCGTGCAGCAGAGATGCGCCGCTTCGCCGCAGCCATTCGTGAGACGCTGGAGAACGACGGCGCCGTGCTCATCCCGGTATTTGCGCTGGGTAAGAGCCAGTGCCTGCTGCGGGAGCTGGCTCGCTTCAAGGAACAAGGGCTTATTCCCGATGCTCCGCTCTATTTCGGCGGGCTGAGTGCCAAAGTCACCGCGATTTATGATAAGCTGGCCGATGAGACCCCGCGCATGGAACCGGGGCTGCGTCTGCGCGACATCACGGAAACGCACGGGCTGCCCAAGCAGGGCAAAGCCCCGCTCGTGGCCTCACCGGGCAATATCTATCTGGTCTCCAGCGGCATGATGAGCGAGCACACCGTCTCCCACAACATTGCGGAGCAGATTGTGACACACCCGAAGGATGCCATCCTCTTTGTGGGTTACAGCGACCCGGATTCCCCCGCCGGAAAGGTGAAAGCCACACCTCATGGAGAACAGGTGCGGCTCCGCGAAAAAGGCGGGCAGGCCTACCCGCTCAACTGCCGCGTGGAGAGTTTCGACTTCTCCGGGCACGCCACCCGCGAGGCGCTGGTGGACTATGCCCGCCGTCTGGCACCCAAAAAGGTGCTGCTGGTGCACGGCGACCCGGAGGCCATGGAATGGATGCGCGCTGCCATCAGCACCGTCCTGCCGGAAGCAGAAGTCATCATCCCCCAACCCGGTAAGCCCTGCCGCCTGGACTGAGGGAAAATAACGATTTCAGGCTGAGACGAGCAATAAACTCAATCGCAACATCCTGCAACTTTTCATTAATCTTCGCCGAGCGGAATGAGGGGAGCGAACACCTCACGACTCCTCGCTCATCATCCCGGTCTCCAGATAGAACTTCAGCCAGGCATCAAAAGCCGCCGCCGGAGCAAAGAGGTTGTCCGCATAGAAACGGGTAAACTCTTCCGATACCTCATAGGGATAAACCATCAATTTATCACGGTTGCACCACGCCACGCCGCACAGCGGCATATCGACGTACTTGTTCACCAATTCCTGTGCCACAGGGTGCTGCGCAAAGGGGGAATCCGCCACCGCGCGCTGCACCAGCTCCGGAGCCAATGAACAGGTGCCGTCGTTCAGCACAAAGAAACCGAGCCATCCTTCCGGCGTGAGTACCAGCTCCAGAGAGTGTTCCGTGTTGTACCAGAACGCATAGTCCTCTTCCAGCGTCATCTCGCACAGTCCCTCCGGCAGAGCAGCATACAGTTTCTCCAGATTCCGGCGGAAATCCGGAGCAAATTCTCCTTCAAAAATCCCGGGAGCCGCCGGAAGCGCGGGCGTGCGTTTTCGGCAAGCCAGCTTCAGAGTCCACCACCCGGCCAATACCCCGACAAGCGCAAAAAACAGCCCCAGCAACAGCGGCAGCCACACGGATGCCCCCAGAGCCTCTCGATTCGTCCAGGAAAAATACGCCACGGCGCTCCCCGCCAGAGCCATTACAAGAAAGGGTTGCACATTCGGCCCTCGCTGTTCATCATCTCGTTCTGCCATAACGCCGTGCATCATAGTGCATTCGGCCCGCACCTGCAAGCTTAATTTCTTCCCGTTGCACAGCATAAGCGAGGGGTGACCGCGGGAGTGGCAAGAGAAAGATATTGCATTTTGGCAGATATAGTGTATACTCGCCGCGCATGCTGACCATCAAGAAACTGACCAAGGCCCATGCCGGGCGAACACTGTTCTACGAAACCGAGCTCGTGGTGAACTGGGGCGAACGCATTGCTCTGGTGGGGCCCAACGGTGCGGGCAAATCCACGCTCTTCCGCATGATTCTGGGCGAGGATTCCCCGGATGAGGGTCAGATTCTCATGGATGATTACGGCGTCGTCGGCTATCTGCCGCAGGAAGCGGGCGACCCCTCCGACCGCACGGTGCTGGAGATTGCCATGAGCATCACCCCGGAGATGGGGAAGGCCATCCGCACGCTTCAGGAATGCGAGAAAAAAGGCGACAACTCCAGCGATGCCTACGCCGAAGCCATGGATGTGTTCATTTCCCACGATGGTTACCAGATTGAGCCGAAAGCCAAGCGTATCCTCAAGGGGCTCGCGTTCAAGGACGAGGATTTCCACCGCCCGGCGCGCGAGATGAGCGGCGGCTGGGTGATGCGCGCACATCTGGCACAGCTGCTGGTGGCAGAGCCGGACTTGCTGATGCTGGACGAACCGACGAACCACCTGGATCTGATGAGTCTGCTGTGGTTCCAGCGCTATCTGATGAATTATCCCGGAGCCATTTTCATGATTTCGCACGACCGCGATTTCATGGACACGCTGGTGGAGACGGTGTACGACATCGAAAACGCCGAGCTGGTGCGCTATTCCGGCAACTACACCCGCTTTCTGGAGCTCAAAGAGCAGCGCTACGAACTGCAGCTGGCCGCCTGGCGCAACCAGCAGCGCGAAATTGCCCACTTTGAGTCCTTTATTGAGCGTTTCCGATCCGTGGCCTCCAAGGCTGCTCAGGTGCAGAGCCGCATCAAACAGCTGGAGAAAATGCGCCGTCTTGAGAAACCGAAACAAGGCCGCAAGCTCTTCAAGTTCATCTTCCCGCAGCCGCCGCGCAGCATGCAGAAGGTGATGGAGCTGGAAAAGGTCGGCCAGAGCTACGGCGAGAAGCGCATCTACCGCAATCTGGATTTGCTGATTGAGCGCGGTGACCGTATTGTGCTGGTAGGACCCAACGGCGCGGGCAAATCCACCCTGCTCAAGATTCTGGCCGGTGTGGTTCCCATTGATGAGGGCACCCGTACGCTGGGCACCACCACCCGCATCGGCTATTTCTCCCAGATGCGCTCGGAGAACCTGACCCCCAACTTCACGGTGCTGGAAGAAATCATGAATGCCAACCCGGAACTGCGCGAGGAAGAAGCCCGCGGCATTCTCGGCTCCTTCCTCTTCCGCCGACTGGATGTGGAAAAGCGCGTAGAGGTACTTTCCGGCGGTGAAAAATCGCGTCTCAGTCTGGTGAAGTTTCTGGTGAACCCTCCCAACCTGCTGCTCATGGATGAGCCCACCACCCACCTCGACCTCATGAGCGTGGAGGCGCTCTCCCAGGCGCTCAAGAACTACGAGGGAACGCTCGTCTTCATCTCGCACGATGTCCACTTCATCCGCGCACTGGCAGAAAAGACGCTCCACATCAATCAGGGTGTCGTCACACCCTACGCCGGCGGCTATGATTACTACCTGGAGAAATCCGGCATCATGGATGACGCCAACGCCATGGATGTTTAAAAGAGGAACAGGCTTACTCGCCGGAAAGCGATTTATCCGATTACAGCTGATTTCAATCCGGGTAACAAATCATTCAAATCTGCAGCGAGCAGGGCTTCCTCGCCACCGGGAAAGCGGAGTCGCCAACGCATGGCGGCAGAGAGCAATTGCAGGTACTGCTCCGGCTTCTCTTCCGCCGCTGCCGTAAACACGACCAGACGAGCCTCACCACCGCCCCAGGAAATGCCTTTCCGGCTGCGGGCCACATACATCGCCGCCATGGGAAGGCCGCTCACACGAGCATGCGGCACGGCCATTCCTCGCCCCACATAGGTGGGTTCGCTCTCCTCCCGCAACAGGGCCGCAGACTCTACAACTGCGCCATCGACACCAAGCCGTGCCGCCACCTCGTGGGCAAGCAGTCTCACGACCTCCGCAGAGGACATCGTCTCCGGCAGCTCCTCTGCCCTCACCATCACTAACGGGGATTCTACGGTGGTATTCATGTGCAACGCGATGAACAGTACCACAGCCTCCGCCGCCCCGCAAGTCATTAACCCTATACTGACAAACAAAGCACCCGGCAGGAAATCCTGCCGGGCGGCGTAAAGACGTTGTATCAAACGCATCAGGCGAACACACCCACGGCCTCGGAAGCGCAGGCGATCATGTAGTCGCGGTTCAGCTTGGCGATGTTGTCCACGGAGATACCCTTCGGGCAGGCGGCCTCGCACTCGTACTGGTTGGTGCAGTTGCCGAAGCCCATGGCATCCATCTGGCGCACCATGGCGAGCACACGCTTGTTCTTCTCCGGCTGGCCCTGCGGCAGCAGGTTGAGGTGTGCAGCCTTGGCGGAGGTGAAGAGCATGGCGGAGCTGTTCTTGCAGCTGGCCACACAGGCACCGCAGCCGATGCATGCGGCTGCATCGAAAGCGGCATCTGCCGTCTTTTTGCGCACGGGCATGTTGTTGGCGTTCGGGGCAGAACCGGTGCGCACATCCACGAAACCGCCGGCAGCGATGATGTTATCCAGAGCAGTACGGTCTACCACGAGGTCACGCAGCAGGGGGAATGCACGGGCGCGGAAGGGTTCAATCCAGATGGTGTCACCATCCTTGAACTGGCGCATGTGCAGCTGACAGGTGGTCACGTGCTTGCCGCCGTGAGGCACACCGTTAATGGTCAGGGAGCACATACCGCAGATACCCTCGCGGCAGTCGTGGTCGAAGTGAATCGGCTCAATGCCGTCCTTCACCAGCCCCTCATTCACGATATCCAGCATCTCCAGGAAAGAGGCCTCCTCGGGGATGTTGGTAGCCTTGTAGGTTTCGATGCGCCCCTGAGCCTGAGCGTTCTCCTGGCGCCAAACCTTGAGCGTAAGATTGAGATTTGCCATAATAAGTGTATGCTTAAAGGTTAATGTCTATTACTTGTAGGAACGAATAGCCAGGTGAACATTGTCGAAGGTCAGATTCTCCTTGTGAAGAACGGGAAGCTCGCCCGTGCCCTTGTACTCCCAGCAGGCCACATAGGCAAAGTTGGCGTCATCGCGCTTGGCTTCACCATCAGCCATCTGGTGCTCAAGACGGAAGTGAGCACCGCAGGATTCCTCGCGGTTGAGAGCGTCGTAGCACAACACCTCGGCAAAGTCGAGGAAGGCGGCCACGCGCCAGGCTTTCTCCAGCTCCATGTTCATACCCTCAGTAGAACCGGCAATCTTCACGTTGCTCCAGAACTCGTCGCGGATGCCCGGAATCTTCTCAATGGCTTCCATGAGGGATTCCTTCGTGCGGCCCATACCCACCTTGTCCCAGACTAGCTTGCCGAGCTCGCGGTGGATTTCGTCCGGGGTGCGGGTACCCTTCACGTTCATCATCTTGTTGATGCGCTCCTTCACAGCATCCTCAGCCTCCTTGAATTCGGGGGCGGCGGTGGTGATGCTGCCGGGCTTCTGCGTGGTGAGATAGGTGGGCAGCGTGGAAGAAATCACGAAGTAACCATCGGAGAGGCCCTGCATCAAAGCAGAAGCGCCGAGACGGTTGGCACCGTGGTCGGAGAAGTTGGCTTCACCCAGAACATGCAGACCGGGGATGGAGGACATGAGGTTGTAGTCCACCCACAGACCACCCATGGTGTAGTGGGAAGCGGGGTAAATCATCATGGGCTGCTCGTGCGGGTCAACGGCGGTGATTTCCTCGTACATCTCGAAGAGGTTGCCATACTGACCGTCAATCCACTCCTTACCCATGCGGGCAATGGCGTCCTTGAAGTCCAGGAACACGCCGCGGCCGGTAGCGGCCACACCGCGTTCATCGTCGCAGGCTTCCTTAGCAGCGCGGGAGGAAATGTCACGCGGGGCCAGGTTACCGAAGGACGGGTACTTGCGCTCCAGATAGTAGTCGCGATCGTTCTCTGCCACATCGGAGGGCTTCATCTCGCCCTTGCGAATCTTCTCGGCAACCTCGCGGCTCTTGGGAACCCAGATACGTCCGTCGTTACGCAGAGATTCGGACATGAGGGTGAGCTTGGACTGGTAGTCGCCCTTGACCGGAATGCAGGTGGGGTGAATCTGCGTGAAGCAGGGGTTGGCAAAGTAAGCACCCTTCTTCCAGCAGGCGCAGGCAGCGCCCACGTTGCAGCCCATGGCGTTGGTGGAAAGGAAGAACACGCGACCATAACCACCGGTGGCCAGCAGCACGGTATCACCGGCATAGCTCTTGATTTCGCCGGTCACCATGTCGCGGACCACAATACCCTTGGCATGACCGTCCACGACCACGAGGTCGAGCATTTCGGTGCGGGGGTGCATCTCGATGTGGCCCTTGCCGATTTCCTTCTCCATGGCCTGGTAGCAACCCAGCAGGAGCTGCTGACCGGTCTGACCGCGGCTGTAGAAGGTACGCTTGAGCTGAGAACCGCCGAAGGAGCGGTTGTCCAGCAGACCGCCGTATTCGCGACCGAAGGGAACACCCTGAGCCACGCACTGGTTGATGATGTTGCAGGACACCTCTGCCAGACGATACACGTTGGCCTCACGAGCGCGGAAGTCGCCGCCCTTCACGGTGTCGTAGAAGAGACGATAGACGGAGTCACCGTCATTCTGGTAGTTGTGCGCAGCGTTCACACCGCCCTGAGCGGCGATGGAGTGAGCGCGACGGGGGCTGTCCTGGTAGCAGAAGCACTTCACGTTGTAGCCCTGCTCTGCCAGCGTGGCAGCGGCGGAACCACCGGCCAGACCGGTACCCACCACCAGCACGGTGTACTTACGGCGGTTGTTGGGGTTAATGAGCTTGGCCTCGCGCTTGTACTTGGTCCACTTCTGTTCAATAGGACCGTCCGGAATGCAGGAATCCGGCATGTAGTCGCTTACGGGAAACTTGATGTCGTTCATAAGTGTCTGTCAGGTGAGAAAATTACTTGAGGATACCCGTGAGCACAGCCACCGGGATGGAGATGAAACCGCCGCAAACCACAATGGCGAAAAGCACGGCAACCAGATTGTAGAGCGGGCGCACCTTGCGGGTGGAAAGACCCAGCGTCTGCAGGATGGACTGCACACCGTGGCGCACGTGCATGAAGAGGCAGCAGATGGCCACAATGTAGAAGAGGGAGCACCAGGGGTTGGAGAACGCAGCAATGATGTGGTTGTAGCAATCGTGCGGGTCACCGTTGAAAGTCAGCTGCCACAGGTGGAACACCAGGAAGCAGAAAATCATCACACCCGTGAGCACCATCGTGCGGGAGGAAAGCGTGGCCTTGAGCGTACCCTCCTTCTGGTAGTGGGTGCGGGCGGTCACGTTCTCATACTTGAGCACCAGCGTGAGCACCACGTGCACCAGCAGAATGGCAAGAAGGCCCAGGCGAATAGCCATGAGCAGCCAGGCAGGCATGGTGTGCAGACCGGTCGCGTATGCGTCAATCCAAGAGGGCTCACCGGCACCGGGATTTCCACCGTAGATGGTCATGTTACCGGCAAGGTGTCCCACGAGGAACAGGAGGAGGCACGCCCCGGTAAGCGCCACAAGAATCTTGCGGCCGATGGAGGACGTGACAAACTTACATGCTGTCGTGATAATGTCGTTCATAAGTGCAATAACGTCTTTGCGGGAATAACCATACTCCATCCCGCTGTAAAATGCAAGCACCAATCGCCCCCTTGTGGCAAAAAATGCCCGTCAGAACCCCGGTTGCCATACCAAGAGCACCGCCATGAGGGCCAGCAGGAGGGCAAACACCAGGTCTATCCAGGCGGAGTGACGGGCGTATATGCGGCGCAGGGGAGCCCACTGCAGCAGACCGCTCCAGAGCATCCAGCCGCCCTGTCCGGCCAGAGCCATGCTGACCACAAGCGCCGGTTCAAACCAGCTGTAGGTATCCCCGAATGCCTGCAGAGGGCCCAGACAGAGGCCGCAAATGAAGAGGGTGCATTTGGGGTTGAGGATGTTGCAGAGGAAGCCCTGCCGCAGCAGGCGCAGCAGCGGCTCGCGGGCTACGGCTTCCTGCTGAATCTCCTCAGCAGCGCGGAAGTGCCGCGGCATGATTTTCCAGGCGAGGTACAGAAACCAGCATGCCGCGGCCCAGAGCAGCCAGCGGCTCCACTCCTGCTCCAGCACCCATCGCCCGGCCACGCAGACGATGCAGAGCTGGATGGTGATACCGATGGTTATACCCGTCACCACGGCACAGGCGGCGCGGAATCCCTGCGCCAGCGAGGTGCGCACCACATAAAACAGGTCCGGCCCGGGACTGAGCTGAGAGATAATCAGCAGCAGAGAAATGGAAATCAGGCTGAGGATGGCCTCGGTCATGCCTCACCCCCTTCAAAAGACGGCAACGGCACCACGGCGTTGGACGGCAGGGGGAACTTGCGTTGAATCACATGCTCGGAAAGCGGCTGCGACTCCGTGTAGACCGCGCGGAACATCTCCATCTTGGCATCAATATCATCCGCATGATGCAGCGCCAGCGCCTCCGGGGTCTTGGGCACAACGGGCGAGCCGTATTCCAGTGTACCGTGGTGGGAGGCGATGAGGTGCAGCAGATGCAACCGCACCTGCTCAGTGGCGGGCGCAAGCGTTTTCCACTCCTCGCGCCGCTCCGGGGTGAGCATCAGCCCCCACAGGCGGTTCACCAGCTCGATTCCCACCGGAATATGGCCGAGCAGTTCCCCGGCCAGCGAATAGGGCATCACCAGGCTATGCTCCTCATACACATTCTCCCACATCTTGCCGCAGTCGTGCAGCAGGGCACCCGCCAGCACCAGATCGCGATTGAGCGTGGGATAAGCCGTGCAGAGTGCATCCGCCACGCGCATGACGGAGGCCACATGCTCCACCAAACCGCCTCGGCGGGCATGGTGATTCATCCGCGCGGCTCCGCTGCGGCGGAAGCGGGAGCCGTATTTCTCCGTCACGGTTTCGCAGAGCGTGCGCAGACGCGGGTCACGCATGGAGGCAATGAGGGCAAGAATACCCTCCCAATCTTCTTTCTGCCGGGCGCAGAGCTCCGGGCTGCCGGAGAGCATCTGCTCCTCTTCCTCCGGCGTAAGGCTGCGGCAATCCAGCGCCGAGCCGTTCAAACCATATTCATTCACGCTCCAGTTGCCCGTCACGGCAATGGCATCATTGGGCTGCAGCGCATTGAACGCCGGATGCCAGGGTGCGTTGTCCCATATTTTAAGCGAAAAGGAACCGGCCGCATCTGCCAGTTCCACTTCCAGATAGGGTTTCCCGGCCTTGGTGGTCTTGGTGAGCTTTTTTGTCACCTGCACCATCACCGTGCCCTGCACTTCCGCCGCCGTGGCTTCCGCGGTAAGCTGCTGAATACTGCCGAAGTTCATACGCGGAGAGGCAGACGGGGGATAATGGCCGCAATCACTCAGTTCTGAGGAGCAGGTGCAGGCTGCTCTGCGGGAGCAGGCGTAACCAGATTCTCCAGATTTTCCACAGCCGGAGCTGCCGGAGCGGCAGGAGCATCGGCGGGAGTCTCCGTGGCCTCTGCGGGAATCACGGCAGGTGTCGCCCCCTCGCGCCCCAGCTCAGACTTCTGCTGCTGGAAGCGCATGTTCATGAGCAGCGCCAGCACAAAGCAGAGAATCATGAACAGAGAACCGAAAAACACCGTACCCTTCTTGAGCACGTCCGTCGTCTGTGCACCAAAGGCCTGGTCTGTCATCTGTGCGCCGAAAGCCGCGCCGAGACCTTCCTGCTTCGGGCGCTGCATCAGCACAACCAGCAGCAGCAGGGAGCAGACGATGAGAAGAAGGGCGAATACGATGTAGATAGATGCGTTCAACATGGCGGTGATTGTAGCTTAAAATGGTTCGTTTGTAAAGGGATTCAGCCGATAATTTCGTTCAGCTCGTTGCAAATGACACGCTTGGGCACAATGGGCTTGTCGTCCATAGCAAAACTCATGATGATGATACGCTCTCCTTTTTTGATGAGATGAGCCGCTGCACCGTTCACAATAATCTGGCCGGTTCCGGGAGGTCCCACCAACACATAGGTCTCAAAGCGGTTGCCGGAGGTAACAGATGCCACCAGCACCTTCTCCCCGGGCCAGAGACCGGCAGCCTCCACCAAATCCTGAGGAATCTCGATACTACCCTCGTATTCCACATCACCCCGGGTGACCATGGCACGATGAATTTTCGATTTGAGCTGAGAAACAAGCATGACTTCTATGCGGACGGGCGCCTATCAAACTACTTTTCGATGAAAAGGTCAAGACAAATTCGCGCCAGTCGGAGCAATGAGAGGACACAAAGCAGATTTTTCTTGCATACGAGGGCATTTGGGGTAGAATGTCACGCAGAAGAATGTCCCTCCGTATGAAGACAGCCCGTTTCCTCGCCTCGCTCCTGTTGCCGCTTGCTCTGCTCCCCTCCTGCCAGCAGACCGGCACCGTGAATGTTGCAATGATTCACGAAACCCTCAACTGCCCCAGGATAGCCGTCACTCCTCACCAACCCGCCTGGGTCAGCGAGCCGAGCGACTTCCACCCGCTGTCAGCCGGTGATTTGCAGAAGGTACGCACCATGCTAATGGGGGCAGACACCCGCTTTGTCGCAGACAAATACTACCAGGACGAGGAAGAGGGCAACCGTGGCGACACCTCATCCTCCCTGTTCTATCTGTACGGAGACAACGCCCAGTGCCTGGGCGGCCGCGTCATCAATGGTCAGGTCTACATGGATGATCTGGAGCTGGACGAGCCTCAGCGGATAGAGCTGTACAAGCTGCTGAAGCCCTACCTGCTGAAACTTCCCCGCGAAAGCGCCCAATGATACCGCCCTGGCAACAGCTGGATGCCGTGGCCGAGGAGCTGCGCGCCATGCCGCCCGATATCCGTGGCAAGGTACATCCGCTCGCCGTGGTGGAGGGGGTGCTGCAACTGGGCGAAGGCTCTGAAATCCGCCCCGGCACCGTGATTGAAGGCCACGTCCGCATCGGCAAGGGGTGCAGAATCGGCCCGAACGCCTACCTGCGCGGCGAAACCACCGTGGGCGACAGCTGCATCATCGGCAACGCTGTGGAGGTGAAGAGCAGCATCATCGGCAACGATGTCTTCATCGCCCACCTCAGCTATGTGGGCGATTCTGTGCTGGGGAACGACATCAACGTGGGCGGCGGCTGCATCTTCAGCAACTTCCGGCACGATGCCGGGGAAATCCGCATGCCCTGGCAGGGCGAGCTCACCCCCACCGGACGCAACAAACTCGGCTGCGCCATCGGCGACCACGCCCGCATCGGCTGCAAGAGCGTCATCCTCCCCGGGCGCGTCATCCCGCCCGGCACCCACACCGAACCGGGAGCTGTCATCCGATGACAATTTCGCCGGATGCACCAAAAGTTGGATTTTCTCGGTGAATTGCAAGTTCAAATGCAACACTTTTTGAAAAAAATGCACTCTTA
>CAYYKC010000061.1:0-14384 GCA_964471605.1 uncultured Akkermansia sp.
GTACCCTTGCGGATAGCGTCGGAAACCTCGTTGGCCTTGCCGAAGCCGTAGCCAACCTTGCCCTTCTGGTCGCCCACCACGATGAGAGCGGAGAAGGAGAAGCGACGGCCACCCTTCACCACCTTGGCGCAGCGGTTCACGTACACAACCTTCTCCATCAGCTGGGGACCTTCCTCAGCGGGAGCCTCGTTGCGGCGACCACCCTCGCGGCGCGGAGCGCGACCGGGGCGATTGCCATCACGACGGGGACCACGGGAACCACGCTGCTGGGGAGCGGGAACGGCGGCAGTCTCCTGAGCCGGAGCTTTCGTTTCTTCAGTGTTCATTGATATGTGACCTTTCTATTAGAATTTGAGACCGGCTTCACGGGCGGCATCGGCCAGAGCCTTCACCTTTCCGTGATAGAGGAAACCACCACGATCGAATACGACCTCAGTGATACCGGCGGCCAAGGCGCGCTCGGCAACGGCGGCACCCACCTTGGCGGCGGTCTCGGCGTTGGCCTTCTTCAGCTCAAGCTGCTTGGTGCAGGCAGAGCAGAGCGTCACACCCTTGGTATCGTCGATTACCTGGGCATACACATGCTGGTTGGAGAAATTGACAGCCAGACGGGGACGTGCAGACGTACCGGAAAGCTTCTTGCGGATACGTGTGTGAACGCGGCTGCGGATGGCTTTGCGATTGATAGTGCTCATGTTGTGTTAAACTTTCTATTGTTTTATGATTACTTACCGACGCTCTTGCCTTCCTTGCGGCGGATGTACTCACCCACATAGTGGATACCCTTGCCCTTGTACGGCTCGGGCGGATAGTACCCGCGAACCTCAGCGGCGAACTGGCCGACGAGCTGCTTATCAATACCCTCAACCTTCACCTTCGTGTTGTCGGCAACCGTCACGGTCAGGCCGGCAGGAATCGGGTGCAGGATGGGGTGGGACTTACCGAGGACGAGGTCCAGCGCGCTGCCCTTGACAGCGGCCTTGAAGCCCACGCCCACGATCTCAAGGTTCTTCGTGAAACCCTTGGAAACACCCTCCACCATGTTGGCCAGGAGGGAACGATTAGTGCCGTGAAGAGCACGGAGCTTGCGGGACTCATCCGCGCGGCTGACGGTGAGGGTCGTACCCTCCACAGCGGCGGTGATACCCTCAGGAAGCGTCCAGCTCAGCTCGCCCTTACCACCTTTGACGGTAACAACGCTACCCGCAATCGTCACCGTAACACCGGCGGGGATAGCAATCACTTTCTTACCTACTCGAGACATTGTATTCTGTTATAAGGTTAAGTGTTAATAGTTACCAAATGAGAGCAATAAGCTCGCCACCCAGCTGCTGCTTGCGGGCCTTGGCGCCCGTCATCAGACCGCGAGAGGTGGAAACGATGGAGATACCAAGGCCGTTCATCACGGTCGGGATATCGGCGGAGTGCACATAGATGCGGCGGCCCGGCTTGGAGCAGCGCTTCACATCCGTGACGATGGACTTACCTTCCTTCGTGAACTTGGACTTGACCACGATGGCCTTGTCCTTGCCTTCACCCTTCACCTCATAGCTCCAGATGTAGCCTTCTTCCTGCAGGATGCGGGCAATTTCGGCCTTGATGTTGGAGTGAGGAACGGAGAAAGACTCATTGCGGGCGATACCGGCGTTCTTCACGCGAGTGAGGAAATCTGCGATAGGATCACTTAATACTGCCATGGTCGTAAATTAGTTAGGCGTTTTCTTCAGTCTTCTTGGTGGGCTTGCGGAAGGGGATACCCAGCTCGGCAAGCAGGTCGCGACCCTCATCGTCCGTGTTAGCGGTCGTCACGAAGATGATGTCGAAACCGATATTGCGCTTAATCTGGTCCAGCTCAATCTCAGGGAAGATGGACTGGTCCGGAATACCGATGGCATAGTTACCGCGACCGTCAAAGGACTTGGTGGGCAGGCCACGGAAGTCGCGGATGTTGGGGGCGGTAATGTTGATGAAGCGATCAAGGAACTCCCACATCTGGGCGGAACGCAGCGTCACACGGGCGCCGAGGACTTCACCCTCGCGGAGTTTGAAGTTAGCCACGCTCTTGCGGGCGTAGGTCACAGCCGGCTTCTGGCCGGTGATTTTGGCGATTTCAGCCACAGCATCCTCAACAGCCTGCTTGCGGTCGGGGTGCTTGCCCATGCACGTCGTCACCACAATCTTTTCAAGACGGGGAATCTGGTGCACGTTGGTGTACTGATGCTTCGCCTGGAGGGCCGGAACGACCTTCTCCTTGTAGTATGTAAGCAATGTAGGTGTGCTCATATTTTTAGCGGGTCAGCTCTTATTGTTAGTATTTAATGATTGATGGCTTAAGCGCGGAGGTGCTGCCTTTCGGCATCAGCTCTCTTTCTTCACATTGGAGATGTGGATGGGGCCGTCAATATCCTTGATGCCGCCTTCGGGATCGGATTCGCTGGGCTTGGTAGCCTTCTTGAGGATGCGGGCACCCTCAACAATCACGGTCTGCTTAGCAGCGTTCACGGACATAACGACACCACGCTTGCCCTTGTTCTTGCCGGCGATAACGATTACGTTGTCACCTTTCTTCACGTGGGTCTTCATCGTGTGTGTTTATTGTTTACGTGTTCGAGCCACACTACACCTGTAGTGCGGGCCGCATAGTCTACACATACTTTGCCTATCCGTCAAGCAAAATTCCGAAAAAAATTAACTCTTTTTTATCTTTTTTCATCTTTCGCGCGCGCGTGTAAGTTGTATGCGAACGGAAACGCGCTTGCAATTCCGGGGCGCGCGTGTTATAGTCCCCGCATGCCGAAGATTGCGCTCATTCAGCAGGAAGCCGTGGCAGAGCCCGCGGAGAACAAGCAGCTGCAGATGCAGGCCATCCGCGAAGCCGCCGCAGGCGGGGCTCAGATTATCTGCACGCAGGAGATGTGCACCACGCTCTATTTCTGCCGCACGCAGGATTGCGACCTCTTTGACACCGCAGACCCCATCCCCGGGCCGTGGACGGATGAGCTGTGTGCGCTGGCGGCGGAATTGAGGGTGGTGCTGGTGGTGGCAGGTTTCGAAAAACGCGCCACCGGGCTCTATCACAATACCGCCTGGGTCATTGATGCCGATGGCTCCTTCCTGGGCAGTTACCGCAAGATGCACATCCCGCAGGACCCCGGATTCGAGGAAAAGTTCTACTTCACGCCCGGCGATTTGAGCTACAAATGCTTTGATACGGCCTACGGTCGCATCGGGGTGCTCATCTGCTGGGACCAGTGGTATCCGGAGGCCGCGCGACTGACCGCCATGGAGGGCGCGGAAATCATTTTCTATCCCACGGCCATCGGCTGGATTCCCGGGGAGGAGGAACTCTACACCGCCCAGCACTGTGCCTGGGAGACGGTGCAGCGCGGTCACGGCGTGGCCAACGGCTGCTACATCTGCGCGGTAAACCGCTGTGGGGTGGAAGGCGAAACCACGTTCTGGGGGCAATCGTTCGTTTCGGACTATTGCGGGCAGATTGTGGCCAAGGCTCCGGTGAAGGAGCGCACCATCCTGTATGCCGATATCGATTTGGCGGCGCTGGAAGCCCACCGCCGCATCTGGCCTTTCTTCCGCGACCGCCGCATTGATTCTTACTCCGGCATCACCCGGCGTTGGGGCAAATAATCCCCCTGCCCTCCCCCCCCTGCATGAGCGAGCCCGCGCGATTCACCTACCCGGATTTGCCCATTTCCCGCCATCGGCGGGAGATAGCGGAGGCCTTGCGGCGGCATCAGGTTGTCGTGGTCGTGGGTGAAACCGGCAGCGGCAAAACCACCCAGCTGCCCAAGATTGCGCTGGAGGTGGCCGGCAAGCGGAAAGGCAGGCTGGGCTGCACGCAGCCGCGCCGTCTGGCCGCCGTGGCGGTGGCCCGCCGCATAGCGGAGGAAATGGGCTGCGAACCGGGCGGCTATGTAGGCTACCAGGTACGCTTCGATGACCGCACCGGGCCGGAGACACAGCTCAAGCTGATGACGGACGGTATTCTGCTGGCAGAGACGCAGAATGACCGCGATTTGCGGCAGTACCACACCATCATTCTGGACGAGGCGCACGAGCGCAGCCTCAACATCGACTTTCTGCTGGGCTACATGAAGCTACTGCTGGCGCGGCGGCGGGATATGAAGCTCATCATCTCCTCTGCCACCATGGATGCGGGAGCTTTCTCCGAGTTTTTCGGCGGGGCGCCGGTCATCAATGTAGAGGGGCGCACCTACCACGTAGACATGCACTACATGCCGCCCCGCAACAGCGAGGAAGAGCTGCCGCAGCATGTCTGCCGCGCCGTGGAATGGCTCTCGGAATATGATTCCAAGGGAGACGTGCTGGTCTTTCTGCCCGGCGAGCGCGAAATCCGCGACTGCGCTGCTGAGCTGGAGGCCATGAACCTGCCGCGCACGGATATCCTGCCCCTGTTTGCCCGACTGGGGCTGGGCGAACAGCAGCGCATCTTTCACCCCACCCGCGGCACGCGCCGCATCGTTCTGGCTACCAACGTGGCGGAAACCTCGCTCACCATCCCGGGTATCATCTACGTGATAGACAGCGGGTTGGCCCGCATCTCCCGCTACCTGCCGGGCCGCCAGATTCAGCGGCTCCAGGTGGAGCCCATCTCGCAGGCCAGTGCCCGCCAGCGCGCGGGCCGCTGCGGCCGCGTGACCGAGGGTGTGTGCATCCGCCTGTATTCAGAGACAGACTTTGACAACCGCGAGCCGTTCACCGACCCGGAAATCAAGCGCAGCGCGCTCGCCGGGGTCATCCTCCGCATGGCAGACCTGCGGCTGCCGCCGCTGGGCGAGTTCCCCCTGCCGGATCCGCCCAGCCCGCGTCTGGTGAATGAGGGCTACAAGACCCTGCGCGAAATCAGCGCACTGGACCGCGCGAAAAAACTCACCGATATCGGTCGCAGTCTGGCGCGGCTGCCGCTCGACCCGCGTCTGGGTCGCATGCTGCTGGAGGCGAAGCACGAGCAGGCGCTGCCGGAGCTGCTGGTCATGGTGGCCGGGCTCTCCATCATGGACCCGCGCGAGCGTCCCGCCGAGTTTGCAGCCCAGGCAGACCAGGCCCACGCCCAATGGCGGGATGAGGACAGCGATTTCCTCTCCCTGCTGAAACTGTGGCGTGCCACGCTGGAGTTTGCCGAGCGGCGCGGGCTGCGCCGCAACCAGCTGCGCCGCTGGTGCAGCAAAAATTACCTGAGCTTCCTCCGCATCGTCGAATGGCACAATCTGGTGCAGGATTTATCCGCCGCGCTGGCCGACACCATGCGCTGGCGCATCCCGGAGCTGCCGCCGGAGGCGGAACAAGCCTCCTCCGAGCGCATCCACCGCGCCCTGCTGGCGGGCGCTCCGCTCCAAATCGGCTTCTGGCGACCGGATGAAAAGGTATACCGTGGCGCAGGCGGGCGCGACTTTGCCATTTTCCCGGGCAGCGGGCTCTTCAAACGCAAAAAACGCCCGGAATGGATAATGGGTGCGGAGCTGGTGGAGACCAGTCGGCTCTGGATGCGCCGCACCGCCATCCTTGACCCCGCCTGGGTGGAGCAGATTGCTCCTCAGCTCTGCGCGCACCATGCCTACGATGCCGCCTGGGACAAAGCCGCCGGAGTGGTCTACGCCAAAGAGCGCGTCACCTGTGGCGGGCTCACCATCATCGATGGCCGCCGCATCTCCTACGCCCGCTGTAATCCCTCCGGAGCACGCGACATCATGATTCGCGACGGCATTCTGGCGCAGCAGCTCAAAAACCCCGCTCCCTTCCTGGAGCATCTGGCAGAAATGCGCGAAACAGTCAGCACAGTGGAGTGCAAACTGCGCCGCCGCGACCTCATCTGGTGCGCAGAGGGCGTATACCGATTCTTTGACGAGCGCATCCCCGCCGATGTCAACAGCGAAAAGGCACTCCGCCACTGGCGAGAGAAAGCAGAGGCCAAAGACCCGCGCTTCCTCTTTGTCCCCTATGCCGATTGCGTGTATCCCGGGGAAGATAATGCCCCGGCCGACCTGTACCCGGATGAAATCGAGGTGCAGGGGCAGCAGTACCCCGTCTATTATAATCACGCTCCCGGCGCGGCGGATGATGGGGTCACACTCGGTGTCCACATTGACCAGCTGGCAGACTTCCCGGACTGGCTGCCCGGCTGGAACGTCCCCGCGCATCTGGCAGACCGCGCGGAAACGCTGCTGCGCACGCTTCCCAAAGATTTACGCGCCTTCCTCATGCCCATTGCCGAGGCAGCGGATGATTTCTTCGAGGAATGGTATGACCGCGAAGCCGACCGCCCGCTGGAGCAGGCGCTGGCCGAATTCGTGATGAAGCGCAGTAACAAATTCTGCAACGCCTCCCAATTCGACACCTCCCGACTCCAACCGGAGCATGTCACCAAAATATGGGTCTGCGATGATAAAGGCGATGAGCTCGCCCTCGGTACCGATGCCGCTTCCCTCCGCGAAAAACTGGCCGATTACCAACAGAAACGCTTCCGCAAAAAGGCGGCGAGAAGCTTTTCCACCTCGCCCATGACCCGCTGGGACTGCGGAGACCTGCCCGCCACCGTGGATGTGGGCAACGGCACCGGCTACCCTGCCTTGGAGGACGATGGCGAGCGCGTCCGCATCCGCGTCTTTCCCACCGAGCAGGAAGCAAGCGCCGCCCACCGTGCGGGAGTACGACGACTGGCTCTGCTGCGGCACGGCGATTTTATCAGCGGCATCCGCAAGCGCCTTCCCATTAAGAGCATGGCGGTCAAGCTCGCCATGAGCACCCTGGGCTGCGAACCGAAAAGCAACGTGCAGGAAACCCTGCTCGCAGCCATGAACGCCACCCTCACCCCCCTGCCCCGCACGGCGGAAGAATTCGATGCCGCCTGCCTGCGCATGCGCGAGCAGCTCTATGATACCATCGCCGGCCCGCTGGAAAAACTCTGGGAACACCTCGTCGCGGCAGAAGGACCTCTGCGCGAATACTGCCTCACCGCCGCCCGCGACCGCTACGCCGCCCGCATCGCCGAAGACTTGCAGCAGGAGTGGCAGTGGCTCACCCGCCCCGGCTTCCTCTCCTCCCTGTCCCCGGAGGCCCTGGCAGACATCGCCCGCTTTGCACGCGGTCTCCGCGAGCGTCTGACCCGCATCGCGCAGCAACCCGCCGCCCGCGAGCTGGAGAGAATAGACGCTCTCCGCGCCGCCATCCTCCCGGATTTCTATACCCGCTACCCCCGGCATCTCACCCACCCTGCCTGGCTCGCCTACGGCATGATGGCGGAGGAATTCCGTCTCTCTCTCTTTGCCCCCTCCCTCGCCGTCAAAGGCCGAGCCTCTGCCAAAAAGCTTGCCGCAGCTGCCGATCAACTACCATGATTGACTTACCCCGACAATCAGATATCAATGTGTACGGCACCCTGGAAGAAATGGATGCCGTGCGGGATTTTTTCGGTAAAACTCGCGAGGAGATTTATCAGGCATTGCTCACAAACTACGAAAGGCTTCAGGAGGAGCTGGCGTTCATGGGCCCCGTGGCCTTTGCGTACTACGCTCCGGCATGGGAACGGCTGTTTGATTCCTTCACGGAGTCGGATGAGGTCGATGACGTGGCCGGGTGGACGAAATGTATCATCACCTGCCGATGCTTTGACCTAGAGCACGAGACACAGGAAAGCACCGCAGCCTTGCGCCGCCTGCTGGCATGCTGTGAGTCATTCTATCGCTCCGAGGCATGCAGAACATACTATACCGAAGGCTACATGCTGCCTGCTCTGGAAAAAGAGCTGGATGAATGCTCCAAGCTGCATGCCCTGCTCTACCCCGCTTCCTGACTCAGCCACACGCGCTACTGCGCGTAACTGTGCAGGGATTGGATGTTGGGCAGCAGGTTCACCACGAAGAAAGTCACCAGCACCGCCACAAATCCCAGCAGCAACAGGGGACGCCGCCACGCAGCACAGGAGACATGGCGCTCCGTGTGCAGGTAGATGAGATAGACGCACCAGGTGATGAGTGCCCAGACTTCCTTGATATCCCATGACCAGTAGGCTCCCCAAGCGGCATCTGCCCAGAGCGCACCGCTCCAGAGCCCGAAGGTCATGAACGGGAACGCCAGTTTCACCAGCGCGTCAGCCGAGCGTTCATCCTGCACCGCTTTCTCTCCGCGCAGCGGGCGGATGAGCACCATCAGCGCCGCCACGGTCATCAGGCCGTAGGACAGAACATAGGAAATCACATGCGGGGCAAACCAGGGGGATTGCAGGGCGGGCATCTGCCGCCAGCTTGCCTGCAAGGGCATGCTGAGCGCCCCGATGAGCGCAAACGCCGCTGCTGCCGCCAGCCAGCCATCCACGCACAGTCCGCGACAGCGCCGCAGGTACACCGCCGCCGGATACATGACCAGCGGGAAGAAGGCCAACACATGCCGCATGTTGCCGAAAGGCGGGGCCTGCGCCAGCACCCAATCCGCAGCAAACAACAGCGCAGCCAGTCCCCACGCCGTCAAATGGGCACGACGGGCTACGTCCTCCCGCGCCCGCCAGGCTGCGGCCACCGTCCCGAGGCAGGCCGCCAGGCACAGAATCGTCAGCGTATAGACCAAGTAGCTCATGCCGCCACCTCCGTTTCTTCTTTTTTCCACCAGCACCAGCAGGCAGAGCAGATGATGATTCCGACCATGCCGCTGAGTGCAGCAATGCGACCGGGGGCGCGGCGCGCCTGCATCCGCACCAGAGTCTTGCCATGGTGCGCGTCATAGGACACCAGCGAGATGAGCCACCCCTTGCAGGAGATAGGCTCATTCACCCGCAGCTGTTGGCGACGCTGCTCCGGGCGGCCGCGATGGTCGGTGTTCACCACACAGTTGGCGCAGTAATCCTTCACCGCCGGCGGGTTCTGCAGAATCACGCGCGGCGGATTACCCGGTACGAGATAAAATGGGTGCTGCATGCCGGGGGCGGTTTTCAACAGGCTCTTATCCCAGCTTTCATCCCCGGCCACCAACCTGTTCCCCTGCTCGTCCAACTGAATGGGATTCACCGGGCGGCCCTGCTCCATGGTGTAGAGCGTGTAGCTCACGTTGTCGTAGTGCGAAACGGCAAAGGACTCCACCTTCAGCGAGAATCCCAGCGGCAGAACCTCTCCCGCACGGGTACGCACGGAATCCGCCGTCACCGCCCCATCCGCCGGGAGGGTCACCATGGTACGCACTTCATATTTATAATCCACGTACACCCCTATGGCGAGCAAGGACAGCGCCGCATGAATACCGGCCAACCACAGGCGGCGCGTCATCACGCGATAGGTCAGATAGCCGAACACGGCGAAGAACACCACCCCGGAGAGTGCCGTGCAGAACATGGCCAGCGCCCCCATCCACATGGGTCCGCCCTGCTGAGCAAAAGCGACCCCCTGCGAAGCGTAGCTCCACAGCATCACCAACCCGATGACAGCAAAGAAGAGGAACACGAGGCCGAAGGCCAGCCGTACCCGCTGTCCGGCGGCAATCCGCCACGCACCCCACAGGCACAGCAGCGTGCTCACCAGCCCCAGCAGAAGCATGGCACCGCCGCGATACACCTCCGGCGCGCCCATCAGGGGAAAGCCGCCCGCCAGCAACAACACACAGGCGGCACCCAGTGCCATGATACTCAACTTCAGCGCAGAACTCATGCCTTACCAGTTCCAGGAAATCGAGAACGTGCCGTACAGGGAATCCTTATCCTGCGTGCGATACTCCACAGTATGCCACACCGCGCCGGCATAGTAGTGAATCCCCTCGTGCACCACGCCGACACCCAACTGCATTTCTGCCTGCCAGGGTTGGCGGCTGCATGTCTGCTCAAAATCATGGAACACGCCTCCATCGATGAACATATCGCGAGCCACGTATTCACCATACATACTGCCCACGATAAACCAGGAAGAACGCGTCGGGTCATAGGCGGATTTGCGCAGCAGCCCCACGCCATAATCGGCAGCATGATTGCCATTCACCTGCATGGCATCCGGCAGGTTGTAGCCCCAGCGCAGCGCCAGACCTGCCCCGCCGGAAATAGCCACCGTGCCCACGGCTTCGCGGGTAAAAATCAGGCCATCGGTCTGGAAGCCGCCCTTGGATTCCGATTCACAACAAGCCAACCGCCAATCCTGGCGGGCAGAGAGCTGAATCGTCGGCTCCGCCGGAATCTGGTCTGCCCAGCCGTCCCATTGATCCATGTTGCCAATCGCATGCACAAACCACTGGGAGTTCTCGGCAAAAGATGCTTTCCCGGTCACGCCCAGCTGCAATTCGAGCGATGACCCCACCTCCTCGCCCCGGTACATCCAGGCGCCGCCGATGGCGAGATACCCGGCATAGGGGTGCTGATTCCAGACACGCCCGTCCGTGTGAATCTCCGGGGTGTAGATATTCTGCGTCAGACTGACACCCCAGTAATGATTTCCACAAGCCTGCTGTGCATAGTCAAAACGCGTGCCGTGAGTGTAATTCTTATCTTCATCAAAAGCGGAGTCGTTCTCGAACATCCCCCGGAAATGGTGCGTCGGCTTCGCCACATAGCCGGGCTGCCCCGGTTGGGCAATGGGGTTGGTATAATCCGCCGCAACGGAGGCAACAAGCATCGTAACCCAGGGTATTGCACTCATGTGCAGGATTATACACCCATCCCCCCAAGAGTCAAGACGTTTGATGAATGCCGGTGGATGTGACCCAAAGATTTTGCAAATGGGGAATCTCGAAACACTCCACACTAAACGATAGCCTAGAATTTTATGAGGAGTACAAAGACAAATGTACAACGTACGAAGTCAATTTTCCGCTCGCTTTACACGCCGAGTTAACGGCTTACAATCAAAACTTTATCCTATTGCGAGCCATAGGTTCGCCGAACTATCCCTTCGTCCTTTGTCCTCAATTTCCATTTGGTGAGTTTTAAGATACCCAAATGACAGATAAGTATTCGACTTCGGTCGAGTTTTATCGCTCTATATCGTGTATCCGGGGCAAAAGGGCTAGATTGCCACCAGCATAATCGGCGACTATCGTTTGAGGCATTTCGTAAGCCATGTTTCAGCATTAACATTAAACATCGGTATTTTTCGACATCCGGAATTCTGACGAAGAGGAAGTTTTTGGAGGATTTTTCTGTCTACAACCGATAGGCAAATTGGTCTACTTGCTGCAATGTTATCTATGGGGGCTAGAACGAAAAACCTTCATACGGGGTTCAAAGATACGCTTCTTAGCGGGGTTCTTTCACCCAAACTCCTATTTTCTGTGTAGTTCAGCCGATTTCCTGATGAATTTTGCGCCACACAGGATTTACCCGTGAGCTGGGCTGGCTCTCTCTACCGTGTGCCACAGGGAGCAAGGTATCCGCACCCCGGATACCGCGATCTCAAAATGCCTCCGACTCCAAGAGACACACCCCGGCTTATGACTATGAGACAAACAAAATCGAATTCTCTTTTCCGAGATTTTTCCTGACGCATCTTTCTTTCCTACATCTGCAAACAGTCGATCCTCTTACTGTCTGCGGGCGAGGAACTCGCGGATGCGCTCGTTGGCAGAGTTTTGCAGCTCTTCGGGCGTATCGACCTCCACCACCTGCCCTTTTTCCAGGAAAACGATGCGGTCAGCCAGATCGCAGGCAAAGCCGATGTCGTGGGAAACGACCATCATGGTCATGCCATCCTGAGCCAGAGTACGCATGAGCTCCTGCACCTCGCCCACCATTTCGGGGTCAAGCGCAGAGGTGGGCTCATCGAACAGCAGGACCTCTGGATTCATCGCCAGCGCGCGGACAATGGCCACACGCTGCTTCTGCCCGCCGGAAAGCTGCGCCGGATACGCGGTCGCTTTCTCCTCCAGACCGATGCGGCGCAGCAAAGCGTGCGCTTTCTGCTCTGCGGCCTCGCGGGTCATAAGCCCGCGCTTGAGCGGCGCCAGCGTGATGTTGTCCAGAATCGTCAGGTGAGGGAAGAGATTGAAATGCTGGAACACCATGCCGACCCGGGCGCGGTAATCGTTCAGCCCGTTCTCGCTGCGGTCCACCGGGACACCGTGGAAGAGCACCTCACCCGCGTCCGGTGTTTCCAGAAAGTTGGTGCAGCGCATCACGGTGCTCTTACCGGCACCGGAGGGGCCCACCAGGAACACCACCTCGCCCTTACGCACCTGCAACGACACATCATTCATGACCGTGACTCCGGCAAACGACTTGCAGAGCCCGCGCACTTCCAATATGGGTTCAACGCTCATTTTTCTTCAGCCTCAGTTCGAACTTCTTGAGCAGCCAGCTCAGGCACACCACCAGAATCAGGTAGATGAGCGCCACCGCCAACAGCGGCAGGAACGCATCGTAGGTCTGACTGCGAATAATATCACCGCCCTTGGTCAAATCCTGCAACGCGATATAGCCACAGACACTCGTCTCCTTGAGCAGCACGATAAACTCATTTCCCAACGCGGGCAGCACATTCTTGAGTGCCTGCGGCAGAATCACGCTACGCATCGTGCAGCCGTAGCTCAGGCCGAGGCTGCGCCCGGCCTCCATCTGCCCGCGGTCCACGGACATGATGCCGGAGCGGATGATTTCTGCCACATACGCGCCGGAGTTCACCCCGAAGGCCACGATGGCCACCAGCACCTTGCTCACATCCACGGAGCCGAAAATCACAAAGTAGATGATGAGCAGCTGCACCACCACCGGTGTGCCGCGAATCACCGTCAGATACGCATGGCAGAGCACATTCAGCACCCGGAAGCGCCCGGTCATGTCATGCGTGCTGCGAATGACGGCCACGAGGAAACCCAGCACAACCCCCAGCGCCACGGCTGCCAGAGAAATCTCTATGGTCACGATAAAGCCGTTCAGCAGGTAGGTCCAGCGGCCGTCCTTCACAAAGTTCGTGTGGAATGCGGCGCAGATACGTCCCCACAGCCCCTGCTCCGCATCGGCTGCTTCCTTTGTGGGGGAAGCGTTCATGTATGTGTCCGTGATGCGGGCCAGTGTGCCGTCTGCCTCCATGGCTTCCAGCGTGCGGTTGAACAGCGCCAGCAGCTCCGGGCGGCTCTTGCTGATGGCCATGGCATATTCCTCCGTCGTGAGTGCATCCGGCAGGATGTGCAGATTCGGGTTGCCGGAGACATGCTCCTTCGCCGGGGCGCTGTCCAGCACCACCGCATCCAGCTTGCCGGCAGCCAGAGCCGCCACCGCCAACGCGCCATTGGAGAAACGCTCCGGCTGGCCGATATGCTCCGTCACGTACAAATCTCCCGTCGTGCCATGCTGCACCCCGAGCCGCACTCCCTTGAGCGCATCCGGGCCGTTGACGGCAGAGCCCTGCGGCACGATGATGACCTGCTGTGCCATGGCATAGCTGCGGGTGAAATCAATCTGCTTGCGGCGGTCCTCCGTCACCGTGATACCGGAGGCGGCCACATCCGCCTTCCCGCTCTGCACCGCCGTGATGACAGAGTCAAAACTCATATCCTCTATCACCGGCTGCAGGTTATTGCGGCGCGCCACCTCGCGCACAATGTCGGCATCAATGCCCACAATCTCACTGCCGCGATAAAACTCGTAGGGAGGGAACGTCGCCTCCGTCACCATAATCAGGCGCTGCTTCGTCTCCTGCTCACCGCAGGCCGCCACCAGCAGCCCCATGAGCGCCAGCAGCATGTACCGTATCATTGTTCTCATTATTCCGTACCGATATGGATGTGTGTCTGATTACGCGCGCGCAAGGTGCCGCGCTCGGTCAACAAAAAAGCCCTGCACACGGCAGGGCTTTCAGCGGAGCGGGGGGGATTCGAACCCCCGGTACGGTTTAAAGCCGTACGCCCGTTTAGCAAACGGGTGCTTTCAGCCTCTCAGCCACCGCTCCAACGCTTGTTGCGGGGCGAGTATAACGGTATTCTTTACTTTCGTCAACAGGAAAATGTGCCTGCTACAAAAAAATTACCGCAAAAATTACCGCAAAGCACGCGGCACACCATCGGTAAACACACTTTAGGATTGACCGCCGCCGGGATGGCAGGCATAATAAGCCCCGTTATGAAGACCCCCGTTACAGTTACCGTGACCGGCGCTGCCGGCAACATTTCGTACTCCCTGCTGTTCCGCATCGCAGCCGGTGAGATGCTGGGCGCCGATCAGCCCGTCATCCTGAAGCTTCTGGAAATCACCCCCTGTCTGGAGAAGCTGCAGGGCGTCGTGATGGAGCTCGAGGACTGCGCTTTCCCCCTCGTGAAGGAAATCGTGGCCACGGACGATCCCGCCGTTGCCTTCAAGGATGCCGACTGGTGCATGCTCGTGGGTTCCGTACCCCGCAAGGCCGGTATGGAGCGCAAGGATCTCCTGAGCATCAACGGTAAAGTGTTCG
>CAYYKC010000062.1:0-14247 GCA_964471605.1 uncultured Akkermansia sp.
AAAAAATGATAGGCCAACCATACTACAATGCATAGTATGATAAATAAACGCCGTGATAGTTGCTTGTCCATTCGTTTCCTGATCGATGCGCAGTTCCGGAGAAAAACCGGGCAGTTCAGTCAACCGCGCTGCCCGGATAAGGAGCCGGGAGGTGAGATTACATGTTATTCAGCTCAGCTTCAAGAGCATCGATAGCAGCATTCAGTTCATTTATATCCTTATTTTCGTTGGTATTGTTGCGCTTGGCTTTAAGAGTGTTCAGTTCTTTGTTGAGTTTGTTTTTTCGGGATAAAAGAGAGTTTGTGTTGCTTTCCAGAGAGCTGGCTGTCAGTTGCTTGTTGCTCAGCTCCGTCAGAAGCTGTGCCTGGCGTTCTGCCGCTTTGCTCGGTGACCAGAAGATTCCGCCCTGTGTCGGGTCTCCTGTCAGCGTGCAGGAACTCACCGATGCGGCAACAATGATGGTTAAGAAGATACGGTTCATTTCAGAAAAGGGAATGAGAGGGTTAACGAGACACTAAGATAGCCCAGAATCCCCCCTACGACACCACCAAAACCGGCTCCGATTGCCGCGCCTTTTTTGCCGCCAATCCACCCACCGATACCTGCACCGATACCGCCGCCGCCAAGTGCACCAAATCCCGTCCCCTGTGTGCGGGTCAGGGTGCCGTCCGACATATTGCTGCAGGAGCACATGATGCCTGCAATCAGCAGAGCAGATGTCCACTTTTTATAATTAGTGATATAGCGTTTCATAGATAAAAGAGTTTTATTTCGTTTTATGAGAGATAAGTTTCTTCCCCTTATAATTAATGGGGGTGAAGCCTGGCGAAAGCGGGCATTCTGCCCCGCAGGAACTATCCGTGAAACCTTCGATTATTCCGTCCTGTCCAATCAGAACAAGTGTTTGTCCGTAGCGGATAATGCGTTCGCCCTCCACATCCTGGAAAATTCGAAGCGTGTTCAGTTCCAGCCTCAATCCGGATATCCCGGCAGAAATAATCTTGATGGCTCGGAAGGGATAGTTGGCATTATACTCTTCCAGCCTATCTCTGAGCTCATCCCGATCAAACTGCAATCCTATTTCCGGTTCCACCACTTTTTCGCTGAAATGGGTATTTATCAGATGTCGAGAATCCTGAGTGCCGACTAATATATGAAGCAGGGGTTCTATCAGGCTCTCCGCATCTGTTACACTTGGTTTTGTCGCTTTTCTCTCTGAGCTCGGAGTGGAAACTGCCGGAACCGACTCCTGTTCCGAAACCGATTGCTTCTTCTCTGCATCAGTTTCTGTTTTTGTTGGACTCTCAGACTTTATCGGTACGGCCCGCGATCCGGTTTTCAGACGCCTGGATTTGTTATTCTGTGCGTCATTGTTACTTTCCTTCGCACTTTTCTGTTGGTGTCGTTCCGTTTTCGTTGGCTTTTCCTCTACGGTTGAGGAACGGTGAGATTCCTGATTCGGGGGTGTTTTCGTTACGGGGACCGCCGGGATAGGTTCCACCGTGGGTGCCGGGGGGGACACAACAGCTTTTTTGTTCTGGTCCTTCACAGGATCGGTGAGGACTAAAGGTGTACCTTCGGAGCCCCAATCCGGTATGGTATCCAAAAATAAGGGGCCGGAGTTAACGTTGCCGGAATCTGCTATTTCAACATTTTTCGAGAATGGTGCCTTGATGTCCAGATAATAATAGCCGAAGCAAAAACCTACACAGGCAAAAAAAATCAAGGCAAATCCGACTCCGGTCTTACCGTTATCTGAAAAGAAAAATCGGGCTGTCGCCCCGGGCATGCCGCAGTGCGGACAAACCTCCCCGCAGTACGTGGAGTTACACATGCACCTCACCTGTTTGTCTTTAACCATATCTGAATGCCCTGCAGACTACAGCATTTCGAATGCTGATGAGTGTAATTTTACCTAGTGACTTTATTATCTGATATCTGTGTAATGTGTTTAATCATGGCTTTAAGGTGAAATCTGAGTTCTCGAGAGTAACTCTTTTCATATTACCTACTGGATTTTCTATAAAAATACGCATCATTCGTTAGTTTTTGCTTGCATCAGCATTCGAAATGCATAGCCATTTACATCATCATTATGAATACAAAAATAAATGTCATCAGCCATTTACCCTTGAGTATGAGCGATATTGCCCGCCTTATTGCGGAAGCAACGGAGGAGTTAGGGGAGCACGCTCAGGGTTTGGCACGATTAGAATTGTTGCACATGCTGCGTCGGTTGATTAGAGCCGGGGCAGAGGCCGTGAGGGCAGAAGAGTACTCAGTATCTTTCGCGGAAGCCGCGTGGGCAAGTGTGGAGGCTCGCTCCGGGCTGAGACCAACTACGTTGCGCGATTTACGGCATTTTGTTCGACGCATGCTGCGGGTAGGAGGAGTGGCAGAGCGTTCTTTGCGCGCAATGGGTACACGGGAATGCCGGGATTTACTGGAGAGGGCGTTTGGTAGTAGTTCGCACAGTTACAATAAGGGGCGTGCCATTTTGCACAGCATCTTTGCTTACGGCCTGCGCCGGGAATGGTGTCGTGATAATCCGGTGAGCCGCATAGAATCCCGGAGGATACAGGAAAAGGAGATTGTGCCGCTGAGTTTGCAGGAGGTGCGGCGTCTGGAACAAACAGTCCGACTACCGGAGCATCAGGAAATGCGTTTCTCTCTCCACCTGCTGCTATACAACGGTGTACGTCCGCAAGAAGTAGCGCGGTTGAGCGAGTGCCACATTCAGGTAGAACGGAAACGGGTTATTATACCTCCCAGCGGGAGCAAAACGGGCGGTGGTCGTGTGGTGCCGCTACGCAAGAGAAAGCAGCTAAGGGGAGTTCCCCTCTGTATCCCGAGGAATTGGCAGCAGCGTTGGCGTTCGCTCCGTCGTGCTGCCGGCTTCCTGTTTTGGCAGCCGGATGTGTGCCGTCACACCTTTGCCAGCTATCATGCCGCTTATTTCAGGAATTTAGGCGAGCTGCAGTTGGAGATGGGGCATCGCAGCATTGACTTGCTGCGCTCGCGCTATCTGAATCTGCCGCGAGTGTCACATGCCCGAAATTACTGGGAAGCGAAATAACGAAGCTCGTGAGATGCAGGCACACCAACAGCCGCAGGAGAACTGAATTTTATTCCTGTGCCATGCGGGCTATATTGGCTTTGTAGACGGCGTTGGCGGATTTGTTCTTGGCGCGGGCAATCTTGTTTTCGTAAAGCTTGCGGTGCAGGATGTCGCCTGTCGGGAAGCTTTCTTCCGGTTTGTCACACACGGTGACACGGGTTCCTACTTTCGTGATGGCGAAAAGCTTGACGGCCATGCTGTGGGGGGTGCGGATGCAGCCGTGGGAGAGCCGCTGGCCGGCGCGCACTTTGCCGGTGTGCATACCGACACCATCGCTGGTGAGGCGCTGCCAATTGGGCATGGGTGCGCCCACGAACTGGCCGCCCTCAGGGACGGGGTCTTTGAAGGCATCCGCATCGCTGTTGATGCATTTGCCCTCGGCATTGTACATTTTGCCGTAGCGGTTGGAGGCGTACTGTTCCTTTTTCTGGGTGACGCGGAATTTGCCGGTGGGAGTCTCGCGCCCCGGGATACCGGTGGAGACGGGCCAGTCTGCTGCCACTTGATTGCCGACGTAGAGGCGTCCGCGCTGTTGGCTGAGGCAGATGAAAATGGGGCAGGACGAATCGGCCTGCGCCATCAGGGCATCATCCGTGTAGATGTCCATGACTTCCGGATAGTAGCCGTTGGTGATGAACTGCTCATACCGGGTCAGCTCCACGGGCCCCGGTTCGGTAATTTCCGGCATGGAGGTCATTTGGCAGGAGGACAACAAAAGAGCCACTGCGGTAGCGACAATTGCCGGGAAGGAACGCTTATTCATAGATGGATGGGATTATTTGATGATAACGGGAGTACCCACGGGGGTGTTCTCGAAGAAGATTTCGGCCATCTTGCGGGGCAGGCGGATGCAGCCGTGGCTCTCCGGGGCTGCCGTCACAATACCTTCGTGCATCCAGATGCCGGTGTTGGTGAGCTTCATGCCGAAGTTCATGGCCGCGCCTTTGTAGACACCGCCTGCCGGCATCGGATCACCGGTGGTGTAGTCGGCGATGAGGGTGTTACCCGCAGCATCAACCACGCTGCCGTAGGTGGATGATTTGTGGTCGATGTCCTTTTCCAGAATGGGGAAGGTACCGCTGGGGGTGCCGTGGCCGGCCTTGCCGGAAGAGATGGTGCTCCAGCCCACCTGACGACCGCCGATGTAGTATTTGGCCTTTTGAAGGTTGGTGTCAATGACGATGAGGTGCTCACCCTCCAGACCGACGGGTTTGTCCCAATGCCCGGTACTGACGGCTTCCGTGGGGCTCAGTTTGATTTTTTCCGGGGCAAAGGCGTAGGTGTTGGTAACGTTGTTGAAGCGGGTGGTGTCGCAGGACGTCACGAGCAGACCGGATGCTCCGAGCATCAGTCCGACGATTCGATTTCTGGCTTTCGAGGTCAGCATGTCATTCCTTCGTAAATCATTTCCCGAGCGGTGGGTATACCCGCGCGGCGTACGCGCGTTTATGCCCCCATTATGCATTTTTGTCAAGTACATTCCGATTTATTTGGCATATTTTTTGGAAATAGTTGCCCGGTGGGGGATAACATGATAGGATGGGGGCATGCTGACGGCGCTGGCACCCATGCAGGATGTGACTGATTTGGCGTTCATGCGGACGCTGAAGCGGTTGGGGTCGCTGCCGGATTTGTTGGTGACGCCCTACTTCCGCAGCACGCCCACTACCTGTGCTCTGGCAGAGCAGAACTTGCGCTGTATCGAGGGGAATGATACGGGGGTACCCATTGAGGCTCAGCTGGCGGGGAGTGATGCCGCCGCTTTGGTGCGGGATGCCCGGTATCTGCTGACGCTGCCGGTGCGCGGTATCAATCTGAATGCCGGTTGTCCCTCGCCACTGGTGAACCGACATGGGGCAGGAGCCGGGTTGCTGCGGGAACCGGAGAACTTCCGCGCCGTGCTGCTGGCGCTCCGCCGAGCCGTGCCGGTGGGTAAGTTTACGGTGAAATGCCGTTTGGGCTGGGCCGATGAGGCGGAGTTTGCGGCGCTGTTGGAGCTGCTGGCGGAGGCGCAGCCGGATATGCTGACGGTGCATGCCCGCACGAGGAAAGATTTGTACGGCGGTGTGCCGCGCTTCGGGCATGTGCGGCGAGCGGTGGAGATGATGGCTTGCCCGGTGCTGGCCAACGGCGATTTGCAGACCCCGGAGCAGGTGGCTCGCTGTCTGGAGGATACCGGAGCTGCCGGGGTGATGATTGGTCGCGGCGCGGTGCGTAATCCCTTTATTTTTCGCAGTCTGAGGGGTGGGGAAGCTCCGACTCGGGATGAGTTGCGGGAGTATTACCGTATTCTGGTGGAGGAGACGGGGCGTATCCTGTTCGGTATTCGCACGGAGAAAGGGCATTGCAACCGCATGAAGAAATATCTGGCGTTCTGTTACCCTGATTTTACTGCGGAGCAGGAGTATGCCCTGCGCCGCTGTACTGCGGTGGAGGAAATGCTCCGAATCCTCCTGGGCTGAAAGCACAAAGTAAAACGGGCAGGTGATGAACACCTGCCCGTTTCAGAAAAATTCCCGAACACTCAGATTCAGGCCTCAGCGGGAGTCACGGCAGCGGCCGGAATCTCCTCCTTGTTGGTGAAGTGCCACTTGACCTTGTTACGCTTGTTGGCGGAACGGGCCTTGCGACGCTTCTCATCCATGGGGCTCTCGAAAGCGCGGCGGCGGCGCATCTCCTCGAGGATACCCTCGGTGTCGAGCTTGGTCTTGAGGCGCTTGAGGGCGCGATCGATCGGTTCTCCTTTACGTACAGTGACGGAACGCATGATAGATGATGTTGTTGTTAGTAATTTGTCCGGGAACGGGCAGGCAAGATACACCAAACAGCTGCGCCTGTCAAGTTTTTTGTCATCTAATTTGCATTTTTTCATTGTTTTGCTCCGAAAAGCCGCGCCCTACATGAGGGCGCGGCGGGGGTTGGCACGGAAAACCACAGGGGCTACCATGCCGTGCGAGTGAGCTTCCGCGAAGGTGCGGGCGGCATCTGCACTGTGGGAGGATGCATCGTGCAGCGGGGTTTCCCGGCAGGTGCCGGAAACCCCGCCCGGAGCTGTGCGGTACATCTCCAGGCAGGACAGGCCTGAGGGCTCTTTCTCGCCGCGCAGGTTGACGCGCTGCCGGAGCGTGTTGGGGTGAAACCAGCTTTTGCTCAACAGACCGCGCAGTACGTTGATACCGCGCCAGATATCCGGTGTGCGCGGCACGACCCGGACCGCCCGGATTCCCAGCGCGGCCAGGCTTTCCACATAGGATTGCCCGTGCGGGTCGCGTCTGGCGGCATCGTGCGGCAGGAAGTGCGCGGCGATGTGGCCATAGCGGGCTTCCCACTCCCGGATTTTTCCGGCATAGTGTTCCAGCGGGAACTGGTTGGCGGCGTAGTGATCCAGCCAGTAGACCTGCCCGCCCCAGCTCTGCACCAGCCAGATGGCGGTGTGGTCGCTGAGCCCCAGATCCCAGGAGGTGTAGAGCGGCTCCTGCTCGTTGCAGGCAAAATCCGCACCCACTTTCCCGGCTTCGCGCAGCAGCGCAATTTGTGAGCCGTAGATGGCGCCGTCATTTCCCATGGCGAAAGCCTCATCCGGGGTGGAGGGATATTCCTGCCGCATGGCAGCTCCCATGGTGCGCTCCATGCGGGCATACCAGAGCTTCTGTGCGTGGCTGAGCCGGACGTGGCTTTCCCGCTCCAGTCGCTCAAAGTAGGCGGCCAGGGTATCGCTCCATCCGCCGCGCCCCTTCAGCGCGTAGTCCGGGTTATCGAACCAGCTGAAGAAGAAGAAGCGGAAATCCAGCGGTGAGAGCTCATCGCGCGCCGCATTTTCCATCGCCTGAACAGTCATTTCATAGTTGACGCCGTAGCGGCCACCCTCGTGGGTGCTCTCCATGATGATGGTTCCCTCTGCCGGGACGGTGTTGATGGCGCCGGTGCGGATTTCGCGGGCGCGCCAGGGAGAGTGGACGGAGACGTGCGCCAGCTCCGATACATGAAGGAGCTGGAGCGTGCCGCCGCGCAGCGTTGTGCCCAGGCGGATGTCACTGCCGTTGGCAAAGGCGAGTCGCCCGCGGGCATCGGAGGCCGGATGCCAGCCTCCTTTTCTGAGGATGCCTGTCCGCTGCTTAATCAGGCTGCCCAGATAAGCCAGGGCCTGTTCATCCGGGGCGGCTCCGGGGGGCAGGTAGTCCAGGTGTTCCCAGGCAAAGCGCACCTTCTCCAGTTTTTGTTCTGCATCCGGCAGGGTTTTATCGATAATCCCCGCGTGGAAATTCGGGATGAAGAGACAGCGGTCCAGCATCAGCATCGCCACATAGGTGGAGATGCCGAGCTGGCGGGCTTTCAGCACCGAATTGCGGTGCCACATCCCGTGGTGCAGCCGGAGCTGGGCGGTATTGGGCCGGAAGCGCTGCATCCTGCCGGATTTGTTCTCAATCCAGTAAAGATGCTGCAAGCGCCACAGCGGGTCATCCAGCTGCCCCGGCAGGTGGAGGTTGACGGAATTCATCATTTTGCCATGCCTTCTTCGTTACGGAGCATGCGTTCATCCGCCGCCCGGAGTGCGTCAATCAGGTCTAATCCCTGCTCGCTTGAATCCAGGATATTTTCCTTCACCTGTTCAAAGAGGTCCGTATCTCTGCGGAAGCGCGCGCCAAGCTCCAGCAGCGCCTTTTCCGCCGTCTCCGGAGATGTGCCGTATTCATAGGCCATCAGGAGTCGGAAGAGCGACAGCGTGACGACTTCATCCGGGGTGAATTGGGATATATCCGCTCCTTTCAGCCCGGAGGAATATCCTGTGTCCTGAGCCAGATGGAAAATGATTTCCCTGTTGGACAGGTCGGCATCACGCCCCATGCGGAGGGTTTGAGCATCCAGCAGACGGGTCTGGAGCTGCCGGAACACCCCGGCAAAAAAGTCGCCGGCCTTGTGGTACTGCTCATTGTATTCCACTTGATTCATCCTGCTGTCGAAATGCACCAAATCCCGGTAGGCCTCTCCGGGGCGGCTGCGCCTGCCCCATCCCTTTTTCCCGGGCAGCGGCGCACCTGCCAGCGAATGCACCACATAGGGATTCCTGCGATACAGGGAGGCAGAGGCAAAGTCGCCGGGCATCAGCCGCACCTGTACTGCGGGGTGCAGCGGGTGGCGATAAACGGTCACATGTTGCAGCGGGCTGAGGTTTGCTCCCGTGTGAAGCGGTTCCAGCACCTCGCCGTTGATTTCCGTTCTCTGACCCTCCATATCGTTCTCGAGCGATTGAAGCGTTTGCAGAAGACCCTCCAGCGGTTGCTCCACTGACCATTCGGCAGTCACTCCCTTTGGGCGCAGGCCGGAAGCCCCGCCGTAATACTGATTGTGCAGCCGAATGCCCTGCGGGGTAACGATGGGATAATCCATGACCTGTCGCCGCAGCACCGTCAGCAGGTGCAGCGCCGACATGACGCGCGCGTCATCTGCCAGCTCCGGCGGCAGGGCGGCGGGTTCCATGCGCCCACCTGCCTGCATTTCCGGCAGTCCTTGCCTTAATTCCTGTTTGCTGACAGCGGAGGAATGCTCATCCGTTGTGCGGGGCGGGGGAAGCGGCTCCGGATAAAGTCGCAGGATTTCGCCGGGGTTTCGCAGGTTCAGGGCATAATCCCGCAGTTGCGGCTTTTCAGTCAGAAGTGCTTCCAGTTGGTGCAGGTGTTGCTCCGGGGCATCTGCTTCCTGTCCCGTCATGCCGGGGAGAGGATGCTCCCGTACGGTGGTTTCCAGTTCTCCGCGCAGACGTTCTCGCTCTCGCTCCGGCAGCTTCTTCCATCCGGTGGCGGGGTGGCGCAGCATATCCCAGAGCTCCTGTCCGGCATCTGTAAAATGCTGCCCGCCGTTGAGCAGGTAGCTCCAGCACTGTTCCTTGCGCTGGCTGTCGGAGGGAGTCCACAGCTCGCTGATGCGAGCATACAGCGGCGAGCGTCGCAGGGGCGATTGCTCATCCCGAATCTCCGTCCGCAGGGTGGCAATGCGCTCGGCGTTATCCTTCAGGAAGCCGGCTGCCTTATCATTTGTCCAGCGAATGAGGAACTCGTCAGAATTGTTGGAGAAGGCGGAAGTTTCCCGTTTCCTGCTGACAGCATCGGGACGGGTGAAGTATGTGCCTTGCTCCGGGAGGCGGAAGGGGGCGGAGGCAATCCATTCCTTCACGGAATCGGGAAGCTGTACGTGCTCCATGTCGGCTATCAGACATTTGGCAGAGAAATAGGCCATTGCCGTTGACAATTCTGCGCGCATGTCGGCCTCATCTCTTTCTCTGAGCAGTTCCCGCAGGCTGTGGACGTAGCGCTGCTGTTTCCCGCGGGGCTGTGCCTGCACCTCCGGCAATCGATACAGGTATCGGTTTTTCTCCGGCATGCGGAGCAATTCCTGTTTGTGCTCCGGGCTGATTTCGCCCTGAGCCTCCAGAAAATCCGCCAGCTCGGCAGGAGTCTGTGCCCCGGAATCCAGCAGGCGCTGCCAGTAGATGCGGGAGCGGGCAAAAATGAGCTGGAGCGGGTTCACTGTCCGATGCGCGTCCAGCCGATAATGCGGCGGTTCCTCTTTCGCCGCAGGTGAAAGGAAGGCCTCAACCCCGTCGTACAGCCGTCGTGCCGCACCTCCCGTTCCGATTTGTTGGTGGTATTCCAATCCGGACGGAATTGTGGCGGCGCTGCTCATCCACATGCTGTTCAAGTCGTTCAGGGCAATGGACGCCAGCGCATCATGTGTGCTGAAACGCCGCCTTTGCTGCGGCAGCATATCCATGAACTCTGCGCCGTTGCGCCGCATGTTTTCCTGCAATTTCAGGGCATAGTGCTCCCGCTGATACGGCATGCCCAGACGGATGGTGTACACGTATGACAGGTCGTTTGCCACATAATCGGAGGCTTCGTGCCAGCGGGTACGGGTGCCGTCCGGACGCTGAATGCGCCATAGCTCTCCGCCGTTGGCCGTGGTCACCTTTTCCGGCTCCCGTCCGGTCAGCAGGGAATAGAGCTGCATTTTCTGCACATTCTGCTGCGTTGTTCGGCGGGTGGTCGGCTCATCCGCTGCGGTGGCGGCGGTATCCCATCCTTCCGGTTTCCAATCCCGGTCTGCGTCCGACAGGGAGAATTCGCGCGAGAGGATGGAGGCGTATGCCCCCAGCGGAGAATGCCCGCGCGACAACATCGTGTGAAAATCCTCCATGTGGGGTATCAGCTCCTGCAACTCACGCACGGCGGTTGTCAGCCCCAGATACTGAGCCTGCATTTCCCGGATTTCCATGGGAACGGTGGCTTTCAGGCGGCCCGGTGACTCTATGTTTTCCACGAGTTGGCGGAGCCGGGAGAATGGGGCTTTTTTCAGCCAGGGTTCGCGGGTGGTGTTGTAGTGCCGGTTCAGGTAGAAGTTGCTGAAATAGTCTTTCAACTGCTGATTGGCCTGTGCCTGATGGCCGTCCATGGCGCTCTGCAGCACCGCCCGCGCCACCAGACGCGGGATGTTGCGCCGGAGTGCCTCTGTGCGCTGTACGGCGCTCTTTTCGCCGGAATTGCTCCTGCCGAGCGTATCAATGGTGAAGGTGTTCAGCAGGAAACGGTAGGAAAACTGCTCCACCCGGTTCACCAGCTCGGAGAGCAGCCCGCGGCGCACGCGCTCCGCACGGGGCAGATAATGGCCCTGTTGCTTCAGCTCCGGCGGTAACGACCGCCGGGCAGGGGGTGCAGGGGTGCTCTCTTCCGGCGAGTATGCCCGGGCGGCCGGTGTTTCAAGTCCGGCTTTGACCAGCCACTCATACATCACTTTCTGAAGCCACGGGGCTTTGGCTGCCGGAATCCGCTGTTGCGGGGTCAGGTGTTCATATTTTGCGCTGAGTTTCTGCATTTCCTCCGGCTGCGGCGGCGGGAGGCTGTCGCCCTGCTGCCGGCGGAGGTGAGATTTCAGGAGAGCCTGTTCTCCCGGATGCGACAGGAATTGAGCGACGACCTGCTCATTGTCAAAAATATGCAAATCCTTTGTCTGGAGCAGTCGCAGGCTTTTGGCGGCAATGTCTTCCAGGAATCCTGCGCCGGACCAGCGCTTGCTGCTCCGCAGGGCTTCGCGCAGCAGTTCTCCCTGTTGTTGCAGGGTAGGGGCGCGCAGAACCCGCTCTTTCATGGCTGGGTCTACCCCCCAGTCATCCAGCCGCTGACCATCACCCAGAATGGCGCGGGGGGAGCGGAAGTGATGCAGAGCCGCCCGCCCGCCGGCGATGAGAACAAAGGGAAGATTCATGGCCGCCTCACGGATGTTGGTTTCCAAATCCGTCAGGTTGTCGCCATAGCTTGCCCAATCAATGTGGGAAGCGGTCTCATCTGCCTGCGCGGCAAGTTCCTGCAGCCCCATTTCCGCTGCCTGTGCGGCTTTTCCTGCCAGCAGCAGGTTGATGTTCTCCTGGGTGAACCACGCTCCGCTGCGCAGTGCCGAGAGGGCATACTGCCGCATCCCTTTGCCGAGGCTTCCGGCAAATTGGCTGATGGTGCGACTGATGAGTCGCTGCCCCATGCCGGACATGCCTTTGAAAATAGCCGCCTGTGTAGCACCCGCCAGACATCCTGCCGCAGTCTGGAGCTTCTGGTTGCCCTCCGGTGCCCGCTGCCGCGCCTCTGCCACTGATGCACCCGCAGACGATGCTGCCAGCAGGGTCACGCCGGGAACTCCGGTAAACGCCATGGCAACACCCGGGACACTGCCAGCCGCATCCACCATCAATTCCTCCGCAAAGGAGGCATCTTCATCAAGCCTGATGGGAAGAACCTCCATCTGGGCCACACGCCGTAATTCCTCGATGATGCGGAGGCGTTTGTCCTGTGCCTTGCTGTATTGGCTCAACTGTTCCAGCCCGAATCGTTCACCGATATGGCCGAGCTGGGCTACTGCCGCATTTCCGATGGTCTGTCCCGCATTCAGGCTCATGTTAACCCCGCTGCGAACCATTTGGTGCAGCATGGCCACGGGGGTGGATTCCGGCTGCGGGTGATACCCGTTCCGGCGCCATTCCGCCTGCACCACGCGATAGAGGACGGCGCGCTCTTCATCGCTCATTTCTGCCAGTTCATCGACGGATTCCAGAAATTGCGGGCTATTCCAGAGGGCGCGAGCCTGTTCTATCGGGCCGCGTTCCAGTTGCAGGAAGGAGCGGACGGCATGTGTCAGTGCATCGGCATGCTGCATGCATGCCTCCCGGGCATTGGTTGCTGCGGAGCGGGCCATTTTTCGTATTTCGCCCAGCTGACCATCATCGCCGCCCGGCTGCGTTTCCGGGGCGTCGGCAGGCGACTGAGGCGCTTCTCGCCCCTCCAGCACACGGAGGTATTCTTCCTCGTAAGTCTTGCGGGCAAGTTCCCGAGAGGGTTCTTCCTGAGTGCGGAGAGAAAGAGCGGTGAAGACCTCCTGCTCGTTACTGTCCACCCCGAGAGAATCTGCCAACTCCCGCCGAATGCCGGACCAATCGGCGCTGATTTGTTCCCGAGTGGTGTTCAGGTGATCAGCCGCCCAGGAACGATTGATGGTGCGCAGCAGGCGATAGTCACGCTCTTCCGGGGGCATTGATTCATCATCGGCTCCGGCTGCTGTCCTGATATCCTGCGGCACGGTGTCGGGGTCTGCCGTCAGGATGCGCTTCCAGTACGTTCCGCGCTCGGTCTGCAGTGGCTTGACCTTTGCGGGCAGGGGGGCCAGGGAGGTGTTGGCGGGTAATTCTTCCACCCGGGCGGACGGCCCGGCTTCTGTCAGTTTTGGTTCATTAATTGCATTCATAGAGTAAAAGGGAGGGTTAATTAGGTTGATAGCAAATCCAGGCTTCGGCCTTTGGTCGTACTTTTTCTATCCATCGCTCCGGCTCTGCCGGGGGATGCTGTGCGGTGAGCGCCTGCTCCTGCAATCGTGCAAGGTGCTGTTGTGCTTCTCTGTCACCCGGGAGACCGAGCCGCCCGCTCTGATACATATTCCACAAGCGGCGGCTGATGTCGCTGCGAGCGGCGGCGGGAATTTCCCGGTTGCGGCGCATCCGCTGCAATAATTTCCGGCGCTCCGTCACCGGGAGGGGAGCCGTGAGGATATCCAGTTTCAGGCGGGTTTCCGCTTCTTCCTCTTCCGGGCATTCGTCGATGCGGCGATTCCAGTCACAGACGGGTGGGGACGGTTCGATTCTGCCGGCGGTGTCCTTGATGGCACCGACAGCCCGGGCTTTTTCATAGAGTTCAGAGGCCGGGTCCTGTCCGGCTTCCACGGCAGTGCTCATTTCGTCCGCGAGGGTGCTGCACACTTCCCGGAATCCGGATTTTCTGAGTCGTTGCAGCTCCTCCCTGTCTTTCTCTTCTGTCGGCAGTTCGGCGGTCTCCTGCTGCAACATCTGCAGGGCGTCTGAGGCATTCCGGCGGAACGCCTCTTTCCACTGATTCAGCAGACTGCGACTGCGTGCGGCTCGTGTTCGCGTCTCTACCTCCGGCTTCGGAACAAACAATTGCTCACCGGCTTTAATCCACTGTTCCGCTTCATCAGCAGCCCCACGTTCCACCGCTTCATCTACCCGAGCCTGCCACCGATGCCGCGCAAGACCGATGCGCCCCAGCTCGTAATCTCTCTTTGCGGTTGCGGAGGCCTGTGCGTTGTAAACGGCGGCCAGATGTCTGCCTGCTTCCCGGGATTCCGGCGGCAGTTCATTGATGGCTTCTGCCAGACGCGATTCGCTGGCCTGTTTCCAGGCGTACTTCCAATCGCGCACGTTCTGCATATCAATTTCGGCGCGAGCCTCTTCTTCTATGCTGCGTAGTCGGCCTGTAAATTCGGCCAGATTTCCGGCGTTGGTTACTGTTTCCTGCTGTTCTGCCAAGGCTGCGCTCAACTGAGCCGCTCCTTCTATCACGCGGCTCAGGCGAGTCGCCGGTTCATCTATGGTGGCGATTCCCTGCAGGGGAATCTGCACCCCACGCCCGGGGTAGGAAAGCATACCCCATTCTCTGATACGTATTGCCATACAGGAAGATTGCCTCCTTTTCCCGCCAAGGTCAATACTGTCGCAGCCTGCTTTATTTCATGCCCCTCCCCGGAGCAATCGAGTAGGGGGACTTTCGTCCCCCTCTCACACCACCGTACGTGCGAATTAC
>CAYYKC010000063.1:0-14180 GCA_964471605.1 uncultured Akkermansia sp.
GAAACAGAGGAAAGTCAATAAGAAATCCCGACATCGAAATGCGTTTGCCCTACGGTGCAGTACTCCAATCTTGACACAGCTCCGCGATTCTGGTAGGGTACGTAGCATGAGAGCACGGGAAATCATGCTGATGCTGGCCGGTGTGGCTGTTCTGCTGCCGCAGCCTCTTGTCGCCGGGGATGAGGTGTCCTCGTCGTCTGACTGCGGGCTTGCGCAGGAGCTCAGCCCGCGTGACCAACGCATGCAGTGGTGGCGGGAAGCACGCCTGGGGATGTTTGTTCATTACGGCCTGTATTCCGGACTGGCCGGTGTGTATCAGGGCAAGCGTGCGGGCGGTGAATGGATACAGTGCAATGTGGGGGCAGACACGGACAGCTACGCTGCGGAGGCGCTTCCGTTGTTCAAGCCGGAGCCCGGTTGGCCGGAGAAATGGGTGGATTTGGCCAAAGAGGCCGGATGCCGCTATGCGGTGTTCACCAGCAAGCACCATGAGGGCTTTGCCATGTTCAACACCGCGACTTCTGATTACAATTCCGTGAAGGTGGCGGGGCGTGACTTTGCAAAAGAATTTGCGGATGCCTGCCGCAGCCGCGGGCTGCGCGTGGGTTTCTACCACAGTGTGATTGACTGGCACCACCCGGATTATGACAACACCATCTGCCCCGATCTCTGCTATCCGAAAGGGCAGGCGCTCATGTTGCAGCAGAAGGGGATTCCCCGCAATCAGGATTCGTATTGCCGGTACCTGCACAATCAGGTGCGCGAGCTGATGACTCAGTACGGCCCTGTGGATGTGATGTGGTGGGACTACTCCCAGGGGGCTGCGGAGGGTGACCGCGCCTGGAAGGCCACGGAGCTGGTGAAGATGTGTCGCGAGATTAATCCCGGTGTCATCATGAACAACCGCCTGTTCAATGCCTGCTCTCTGGAGGGGCAGAAGCCGGAGGCGTTCGGCTCTGAGGAGGCTCGCGGCGATTTCTATACGCCGGAGAAGTGCGTGCCGGCTTCTCAGGATACGGTGCATGATTGGGAGACCTGCCTCACCGTGGGTCACCACTGGGGCTACAGTATCAATGACGGCAACTTCAAGAGCCCGGCCACGGTGATACAGACACTCCAGGAATGTGTATCCAAGGGCGGCAACCTGCTGCTCAACATCGGCCCGCGTGTGGATGGATCCATTCCGGAGTATACCGTGGAGGTGTTCCGGCGTCTGGGCGAGTGGATGAAGGTGAACGGTGAATCCATCTACGGCAGCAAGCCTGTGACGGATGCGGAGCTGCCGGAAGATGTCTGGATGACTATGGTGTGGGACGATGTGTATGTGTTCCTGCCGCCCATGACAGAGGAAGACCCCGCCACGCCGGAAGAAGCCGCCGCCGCTGCTGAGCCGGAGAGTGCAGAATCGACGGAATCGGAGGATTACTATGTACTGCGGTTCCCCGGGGGCCTGTTCGATGCCATTGCCCCGCAGATTCTGGGGCAGCCGGACTGCCGCGTGGAGATGCGCCGCGTGGAAGAACCGGGCGAGGATGAGCCCGCCGTTTTCCTGGAGCTGCGGATTCCCTACAGTGCCTGGGACAACGCGGTGGAGGGACTGCCTGTGCTCAAGCTTGCTTACAATGGTTAACCTTTATTCGTCTCACCTGCCATGATACCTCAGGACGTCCGTTCGCTTCCCTGCATGCTCGCAGACCAGTATATTCTCTCCTCCGTGCTGGAGGAGAAAGAGGACAGCATCGTCTACGAAGCCACGCAAAAAGATTTGCAGCGCGAGGTGCTGGTGGAGAGCCTGCGCGTGGATGCCGCCACGGATGAGGAAAAGGTGGGGCGCTTTTTCGAAACCTGTCGTTTGCAGGCGCGGATTCGGCATTCCAGTCTGGCGGCACCGCTGGAGGTGCTGGAATACGAAGGAACCTGGCATGTGGCGCGGGAGCGCATCCACGGCGAGCCTCTGGATGCCATGGTGAGCGCCGGTCGCACGCTGTCGGCAGAGATGGTGTGCGGTCTTCTGCAGCAGCTCTGCTACATGCACCTGTATTTTGACATGGAGCGCATCGCCACGGTGCCGTTTTCGCCGGAGCATACCTACCTGATGGATTTCGGCGGTTATCGCTTTGATCACATGGCGGTGGCCGGCGTGCGGCGTCCCGGTGAGACGCAGCGGCAGCTGACTGCCGTGGCCGCCGTGGTGGAGCCGCTGCTGGATCGCAACAGCATGTTTACTCCCACCCTCCTGCAAATGATGGATCAGATTCGCAATACCCGTGCCTGGTCTCCCATTTCGCCCGCCATACTCGATGAAGAGCTCATCCGTCTCCAGATGGAGATGATTCACCGCAAAAGGTGATTCCTGCCACCCTCCGCGCAGCGGTGGGGGTGGATAACAGCCGGATACAAAAGAGCCGCGCTTTACCACGCGGCTCTTTTGCGGAAAGGAGGGGGAAGCTTCCCTATCAGCGGAGCTTCTGCGTCCAGTATTCCAGTCGGCGGCGGGTGTTATCCGGGTTGGGTGCGCCGGGGTTGGTGCGCAGCTCAAAGGCGCGCTCCAGGTTAAACACGCTGTGGACGTCCTCGCCGTATTCGGGAGAAATCTCGCGGAACTGCTCCAGCGTCAGCTCATTGAGCGGGGTGCAGCTGCCCACGGACACCGCCACGGCCTTGCCCACCAGCTCGTGAGCCTTGCGGAACGGAACGCCGCGCCGCACGAGGTAATCGGCCAAATCCGTTGCCAGCAGCAGCGGGTCGGACACGGCGGCGGCACAGCGGTCGGGGTTGATACGCATGGCGGCCACCATTTCGGCATTCACGCGCAGCGCCAGACTGACCGTTTCGAACGAATCGAACAACGGCTCCTTGTCCTCCTGCAAGTCGCGGTTGTAGGTGAGGGGAAGCCCCTTCACCGCCACCATCACGCTCACCAGATTGCCGTACAGACGCCCGCTCTTGCCGCGCGTCAGCTCGCACACATCCGGGTTCTTCTTCTGCGGCATGAGACTGGAGCCCGTGGTATGGGCATCCGACAGCGTGCAGAACCCGAACTCAGCACTGCTCCACAGCACCAGATCCTCGCTCATGCGCGACAGATGCGTGCCGATGACAGACAGGCAGAAGAGCGTCTCCATGATATAGTCACGGTCGGCAATGGCATCCATAGAGTTCTCCGTCACGCCGTCAAAGCCCAGTTCCTCCGCGATACCGAGGCGGTCCAGATTGATGGTAGATCCGGCAATGGCTCCGGAACCCAGCGGGCTGATATTCACGCGGCGGCGGCAGTCCGCAAGGCGTTCCGCATCGCGCCCCAGCATCTCCACATAGGCCAGCAGGTGGTGCCCGATGGTAACCGGTTGGGCGCGCTGCAGGTGGGTATAACCCGGGATGCGGATATCGGCGTATTCGGAAGCTTTCAGGACGAGCGCGCGCTGCATGTCGCGCAGCAGCTCCTGCGTGGCATCAATCTGGGCGCGGCAGTACAGGCGCGTATCGGTCGCCACCTGGTCATTGCGGGAGCGGGCGGTGTGCAGCTTCGCTCCGGGAGCCCCGATGCGGCGGGTCAGCTCGCTTTCGATGTTCATGTGCACATCCTCCAGTCGGATGCTCCAGTTGAAATTGCCCTCACGGATATCGGCCAGAATCCCTTGCAAACCGGATTCAATGGCGCTGAATTCTTCTTCCGTGAGCATGCCGGCGCGCAGCTGTGCCCGCGCATGGGCGATAGAACCGGCAATATCATGCTCATACAGTTTCCAATCGTAAGAAACGGATTCTCCGTACTTCAACACGAGATCCGCCGTTGGCTGGGAAAAACGTCCTGTCCACATAACAGGTGAAGATTACACCATTGCGCCCTGTGGTGCAAGCCCGTATTGCGTGCAGCCAACAAATAAAAGAACCTCTCGCAGCCAGATGCAAGAGGTTCTTTTGTTCTACCGGCTGTGGGACTCGAACCCACACTCTTTCGAACTCGATTTTGAGTCGAGCGCGTCTACCAATTCCGCCAAGCCGGCGCAATGCGGTGTTGCGGAGACCATTTAACAGGGAAAAGCGTGTAGAGTCAAGAAAAAATCCGAATCATGACAGGACGAAGGCATAATTATGGTTCAACGGTGGAGCGCAATTTGGGCTTTATCCCTCGTCCCTTATGTATAGTCCTTGATTCACACTTCTTCCCACGGGGAGCCGGAGCGTGAGCCGTAGAGCGGGTGAGCCCAGAGACGGCGGGCAAGCAACCCGGGACCGGAGATGCCCAGCAGGAAACGGCGGCGCTGGGAATCCCGGGAAAACTCCGGCAGGTCACTCCGGGCCGGGGCGGGGGCTTCCGGTGGCGCGGGCGGCATGGGCAGGGCTGTTTTTTCTCCGCAACAGATGCCGCAGTTGCCGCAGGGCGTGATGGATGTTTCCTCTCCGGTGAAGTAGCGGTGCAGGGCGGTGTTGAGACATTCCTGCCCGGTGAGCATGGTCAGCAGGGTGTTCAATCGTTGCAGATTGCCGGCGGTGTGGCGGGCAAAGGTGGCGGAAAGCTCATCGGCCACGGCGCGGGCATCGACGGGGCTCCCGGTGGAGCGGATGCAGAAGGCGCGGCGGCGGTAGCGGATGTCCCATTCCTGTGCGGCGAGACAGTCATCCAGCTGGCGCATGGCTTCGGCATAGCTGCAATCCCAGGCCAGAGCGGCATCTGCCACTTCGCCCTCGCGGTGCTCTGCCAGCCAGCGGAGGCGGGCGGATTCCGTTGTATCTCTTCCATCCAGGATGGTGCTGAGGGGGAAGAGCGGTTTGGCTTTGTAGAATTGGTAGCCGGAGGACTCCTCTACCACGGCTCCGACATCCTTGAGCCGTTGCAGGGCGCGTTGCGGTACATCTTCCGGCACATCGCAGGCGGTGGTCAGCTCCCAGGGGGAGACGACCCGCCACCCGGCGGGCAGCAGCCAGCGGACGCAGCGCAGCACCCCCTCGGCATCCGGCTCGGCTGCGAGAATGCGGTTACGGGCATCGGTGAGGTCTGCTCCGTGGAGCAGGACGAGCGATTGGGCGGGCTGCCCGTCGCGCCCGGCTCGCCCGGATTCCTGGAGGTAGGCTTCCGGCGAGGAAGGGGCGCAGTAGTGGATGACGGAGCGCACATCCGGTTTATCCACGCCCATGCCGAAGGCGATGGTGGCCACGAGGATGCGGAGGCGGTTGTGCAGGAAGTCATCCTGAATGCGGGCGCGCAGGTCGGCAGGCTGTCCGGCGTGGTAGCAGGTGGTATCCCGGTGGCCGGCGGCGGCGAGTTCGGCTGCGAGCTGTTCGGTTTCCTTGCGGCTGCGGCAGTAGATGATGGCGGGCAGGTGCTGCGGCTCTGCCAGATGCGTCAGCAGAGCAGGCATGCGTTCGGTGCAGCTGAGGGTGCGGCGGGCGATGTTCGGTCGCGCCGGGGGCAGGGTGATGCTGTTTCCCGGCGGGATACGGAAGGCGGTCTGCAAATCTTTCTGCACGCGCGGGGTGGCAGTGGCCGTCAGCGCCATGGTGCAGCGGAATCGGAATTGTGCCTGCCAGGCGGGCAGTTGCAGGTAGTCCGGGCGGAAGCTGTGGCCCCATTCGGAGACGCAGTGGGCTTCATCCACCACGAAAAGCCGCAGCGGTGCCGATTGCAGGGCATCCTGCAAAGACCGGTTATCCAGCGATTCCGGCGCTACGAAGAGCAGCCGGAGTTCTCCCGCTGCGGTGGCTTGCAGTGTTTGCTCCCGTTCTGCCTCCTCCAGCGTGGAATCGAAACGCGCGGCGGGGATGCCGCGGCGGGTGAGGGAGTCGCACTGGTCGCGCATGAGCGCAATGAGCGGTGAGACCACCACGGAGGTTCCCCCCAGCAGGTGGGCGGCAGCCTGGTAGCAGAGGCTTTTGCCGTGTCCCGTGGGCAGTACCCCCAGCGAGTTCTGCCCAAGGAGCGCCGCCTGTATCAGCTGCCGCTGGCCTGCTCGCAGCTCCGGCACCCCGAAGGTGCGCAGGATGGCCTGCTCCTCTGTGATGCCGAGGTCCATGTTCAGGCGAGAAATTGGCGGATGGTCTCCAGTTGCGCGGCAGCGGTGGCACGGCCGATGTCGTAGGCGGCCTGGAGTTTGTCGGGGTTCTTTTCCACGCGGCTGACGGGCAGGGGCTCTGCCGGGCGGATGACGAGGATGTTGCCGGCGGCTTCCTGCTGTGCGATGTACTCCAGCGTGCTGTTGTACATGTCGTGCCGGGTTTCCATGGCTTTCACCAGTGCCGGGTATTTGCGGTACATGAGCCGGAGGAGCGGCATGGCTCCGGTTTTCTTCTTGCGGTAATCCGCAGGCTGTGTGAGGATGACAACATTCCGATTGTACCCGCAGTTCTCAAAAAAACGCAGCGGAATGGCATCGCTGATACCGCCGTCCAGCAGCTTCTGCCCGTCAATTTCCACCGTGCGGGAAACTATCGGCATGGAGGCAGAGGCACGTATCCAGTCGAACCCGTGGTCGTGATACCCATCGTAGCGGTGATACACGGGCAGCCCTGTCTCAATATCGGTGCAGACCAGCCAGAATTCCATGGGATTGGCGGCGTAGGCGGCAAAGTCGAACGCATCCAGATGCAGCGGTACTTCGCGGTAGGCGAAATCGGTGTTATAGATGTTGCCGGTGAGCAGCAGGCTGCGCAGTCCGCAGTAGCGCCGGTCGTTGCAGAAGCGTTTGTTGTAGCGGATGGCTCGTCCTATCTGGCGGGATTTGTAGTTGCACCCGAAGGCTGCCCCGGCAGAAACACCCACGGCACCGTCGAACTCTATTCCCTGTTCCATCATCACGTCCGTGACCCCGGCGGTGAACATGCCCCGCATGGCTCCGCCTTCCAGTATCAGTCCTTTTTTCATTTGTGGCTTGGGGTGTTCACAGACTCCACTGCGTCATGGCGTGGAAGCGGCAGATGCGCTCGGCCAGCTCCGCGCGTGTGGCGGAGAAGAGCGATACCGTGCCGAATTTTTCGCAGGTGCAGGCGGCCACGACGTTGGCCAGAGCCACGCCGCTCTTCATGGCTTCCCATTCGGGCTGACCGCCGTTCAGACATCCGGTCAGGTGCCCCGCCAGTGCCCCCATGAATGAATCACCTGCCCCGGTGGGATCTTTCGGGTGTGTCAGCGGCCAGGCCGGGCAGCGGAACAGCCGCGTGTCTCCCTCCGGCGTGCGGTGGAAGAGGGTGGCCCCGGCGCTGCCGTGTTTCACTACGGCGTATCGCGGTCCGGCCTCCAGCAGCTTGTATCCGGCCTCGATGGAGTCCTCCGTCCCGGCATAGGTACGAGCTTCCTCATCGTTCATGAGAGCCATGTCCACACGCTCCAACAGCTTTCGGGTGTATTCCGGCTCCCGCTCAATCCAGGACTTCATGAAGTCCGCCATCACGAACTGTGCTTCCCGACACTGCTCGACCAGCCGATATTGCAGCGGCGGGGTCACATTGGTGGCGACCACCAGTCGGGCTTGCTGCAGCTTTTCCGGCAGCCGGATGGGCCAATGCTCCTGCACACCTTCCACAGTTTCCACCGTGGTGCGCAGGTTCATATCTTTTTCATATTTTCCGGTCCAGGCAAAGGTGCGTCCGGGTGCCCGGTCCACGTGTTGCAGGCTGATACCGCGTGCCTCCAGCGCCATGCCGAATTCCTTCGGAAAATCATCGCCCACCACGCCCACCAAATCGGCATCTGCTGTGATGAGGCGTGCCGCCAGCGCGGCATAGACCCCGGAGCCGCCCAGCACGGAATTGACCTGCCCGGCGGGGGTGATGAGGGTATCAATGGCGATGGTGCCGTAGATGAGGGCGCGGTCGCTCATGGCGGGGCAGGGGGGATATCAGCTCCAGGACAGACCTACCGCTTTGCGGAGTCGGGTGAGGGTGGCGGAAGCCTCCTCGCGGGCACGCTCTGCACCCTGATTCAGCACGCCGTTCACATAGTCCGGGTTGGCCAGCAGCCACTCGCGGCGCTCGCGGGCGGCGCGGAAATGCTCCCAGTAGGCTTCGAAGAGGTCTTTCTTGAACTGTCCGTAGCCTACGCCGCCGGCCAGATGGGCATCCACCATGCTCTGATACTGCTCCGGCGTGGCAAAGAGTTTGTAGAGTTGCAGGATGATGGAACCCTCTGTCGGCTTCGGGTCTTCCAGAGGGGTGGCATCTGTCACCACTTTCTTGTTGATGAGCTTGCGCAGCGGCTTTTCATCGCCGAACATGGGGAGGGTGTTGCCATAGCTCTTGCTCATCTTCTGGCCGTCCAGTCCGGGCACCACGGCTGTTACTTCGCTGATGATGGGCTCCGGCAGCTTGAAGATATCCGCCCCGAATGTGTCGTTGATTTTGCCTGCCAGATCGCGGGTGACTTCCAGATGCTGCTTCTGGTCCTTGCCCACGGGCACGGCATCCGCGTTGTACAGCAGAATGTCGGCCGCCATCAGCGCAGGATAGGCAAAGAGAGCGTGGTTGGCGGCAATCCCCTTGGCCACCTTTTCCTTGTAGGAGTGGCAGCGCTCCAGCAGCCCCATCGGACATACGGTGGAGAGTATCCAGGCCAACTCATGTACCTCCGGTACGGCCGATTGGGCAAAGAAGACAGATTTCTCCGGGTCGAGCCCGCAGGCCAGAAAATCCACGGCGAGCCCGTAGGTGTTTTCCTGCAGCTTCTGTGCACTCTCCATGGTGGTCATGGCGTGATAGTTGGCGATGAAGTAGAACCCCTCGCCTTTCTCCTGAAGCTGAACCGCAGGCCGAATGGCTCCGAAATAGTTGCCGATATGCAGCTGTCCGCTGGGCTGTAATCCTGTAAGGAATCTCATGTCAGATTGTTGGAATGATGATTATTTGTTGGAAATGGTAATGGGCACCAGCACGGGCGAGGCTGTTCCCCGCGCCCGCTCGTCCTGTGAGAGCAGGGCGTGCAGGAAGCTCCGCACACTTTCGGCGGTGTAGGCCCCCTCGATGGTGCGCAGCTTCACCCCCTCTGTGTAGAAGACGGTCGTGGGCACTTTGTTCAGCTCGAAATCCTTAGCCAGAGATGTGTACTCATCCGGGTTGACCATCACGACCTGCACCGTGCCCTTTCCCTGGTTGGCAATTTGTTGCAGGCCGTTGCGCATGCGGTTGCTGTACGGGCACCACGGCGCGGCAAAACACAGGATGAGCGTGCGGCCGGAAACACCCGTCACCTGGCGTATGTCTTCCCCCTTGTAGTCGCTGAACAGCTTGAACTTCGGCGCTTTCACCAGCGAGGTCGGGGCGGCGTTGCGATCCGTGCGCACCAGAGACTCCAGCGATTCGCGCTGCGGATTCGGAGCCGGCTTGGTGGAGGTAGTGAACCGGGCGGCCTTCTCACGCTGCTCCTCATCATTGTCCCCGCAGCTGCTCAGCAGCGGGAATATCAGCAGAGTCGCAAGTAATCCGGTCAGTCTCATACGCCCTTTCATACCACTATTTCGCGCGCGTGTGAAGCCTAATCTGCGTTCTAACTCCATCTCGCTCGCAACAGCGAGCTTTCACGGGGGCTGCGCTATGATTCGTTCCGGCGCCGGACGGCTCAGGAGCAGGTCGGTGTGTTGACCATTCGCCCCGCTTCATGCAGATGAAGCTATGTCTTTCATTTCAGGAAAATATGAAGATGAATTCGGTAGCATCAACATGGATAATTTTGATATGATTGTCGTTGTTTCCTGTGCACCTGATCTCCCCAATTCGTTAATTCCTGACAAAAAAAAGATGGGAAGAATCAACGAACGAATATTTTCCTTCTCTGGATATTGTGTCGGAGTATTTAGAGGATGATATGGAGGCTATCAAAAACATGTATAAGGTAGATGATGATACCTTAAAGGGGTTAATAGAGCCGTATGGATTTTATTATGATGAAAATAGACATGGAGCAAGAAACTACTATGTTATCCCGGATGTTCATCCGAAATGAAAAAAGCTTGAACTCCCTAATGAAAGAAGCAAAAACAAAAAAGTGACGCTGAAATCGTTATTATTCAACGTCAAATCGTGAACTTTTGAATATAATGTTCGTCTTGCGCCGCCGGGACGGAAGAAATAATTTCATTTATTTTAAGACGATATTGGCAAGAGAAATGGATATTTAAGCTACAAGTTATTGATGCTAGTGATAAAAAGTAGATTTTCCTCAAACAGATTAGAGTTAATGGTTTAGGAACTCCATCCACCCCTACCTTCGGAAAGAAGAAATTTCCACTTCTTTCCGGTATTTCTATATAGTGGTTTAATTGATAAACATCCGATTTGTAATTTATATAAATGATATAATTATCATTAACTTATAATGCAATATTTAATTTGCTGTATTGAATTAATCGTAGAGGTGCATGATATGTGCTTCGTAGAATTCTATTGGTAAGTCCCATTTAATGGGTGGGCTGGATATGCGGCCACTCCACCAATACCCGGATTTAGTTTTGGGATAATTGTAGCAAACTCTTATTTTTAATATAGAATCAAGGGAGAATGTGGCAGGCCAGTACCAGTCTTCAGAAGCCAAATTTACTTTCGCTTCATAACTCTTACCAGGCAGTAAAACAACTGTTTTGATGAGAGTACTCTGTAAACCTCTCGTACGTTCTCTTTGCGGTACAGGTGTATTATCTTTATTAATGAAAACCATTTCCGCTCCACTTGAATCTTCCAGAATGAAGTAAAGCGACGAGGTTGCCAGTCCATATAGGGGGTCAACAATTGGTATAACGTTCTGTGATGAGTTTGTTATTTTCACTTCAAACTCCATCTCTGATAGTTGAGTAAGCGAGATACTAAGACCATCAGTGAAATCCGAAGTCTTAGCATGCGAAAATATTGCTATGAACGGTAGAATGAATGCAACGATAAAATGTTTTATAGCCTGCATGAGAGTTTGTAAGTATCAAGTCCTCCGATGTTAAAGTTAGTGTATGTGTCTGTCAAGAAAATAAATCTAAAAATTGATGATAGAAACTTGACTTCCGCGTAATGGGTAGAGTATCATGTCTGAACGAAACACAAGTCCTTCAACTCCCTGCCTACCGATACCATCACCGCAGAAGCTGTGACGGTAGACGTTGAATTCGTAAGTCGCGTAATTGGTCAATCGTAAATCACTGCAACTCCCATCTGACGAGAAGCTCTTTGGGACACATATGGACTACAAGCGACACCCCGCATGCCATCAGAACAGGGTGGGCGCTTGTTTGTGCGACAAAATGCCGCATGCTGCAATTTGTCGCACCGGGGATGGGACAAATTGTCGCATTTGAGGGCTCGGGTGCGGATGGAAAGACGAGTGAAGGAGCGTAAGACGCGCTCCAAAAGCTTGAAAAATGAGCTTTTTTAGTAAAATTGGCACAAATAATCATAAAATTGCAAAAGTTGGCACGCCGTTTGCAACAAAAAGAGGTAAGAACTGCGCCCGAATGACGGCGCCGAAGATTCTAAATAAACAACACAACAATAGAAAGACACATAACAATGAGCAAGATTCTTGGAATTGACCTCGGTACGACCAACTCCTGCATGGCTGTCATGGACGGCGGGCAGGCCACGGTACTGGAGAACAGCGAAGGTGCCCGCACTACACCCTCCATCGTTGCTTTCACCAAGACCGGTGAGCGCATCGTGGGGCAGGCTGCCAAGCGCCAGGCTGTTACCAATCCCCGCAACACGGTGTTCTCCGCCAAGCGTCTCATCGGCCGCAAGTATGCCGAGCTGACGGAGGAGGATAAGAAGGTTCCCTACACCATCGTGGAAGCCCCCAACGGCGATGCCCACATTCAGGTGGAAGTGGGCGGCGAGACGAAGGTGTACTCCCCGCAGGAAATCAGCGCCATGGTGCTCGGCAAGCTGAAGGCTGATGCAGAGGCCAAGCTCGGCGAAACCATCACGGAGGCCGTGATTACCGTTCCTGCCTACTTCAACGATGCTCAGCGCAACGCCACCAAGGCCGCCGGCGAGATTGCCGGTCTGAAGGTCCGCCGCATTATCAACGAGCCGACCGCAGCCGCTCTGGCCTATGGCCTGGACAAGAAGAGCAATGAGCAGATTGCCGTGTACGACCTCGGTGGCGGTACTTTCGATATCTCCGTGCTGGAAATCGGTGACGGCGTGTTCGAGGTGAAGGCCTCTGACGGTGATACGCACCTGGGCGGTGATGACTGGGACAACGCCATCATCAACTACATCCTGGATGAGTTTAAGCGCAACGAGGGGATGGACATCTCCAAGCAGACGGATGCTCTGCAGCGCATCAAGGAAGAGGCAGAAAAGGCCAAGATTGCCCTGAGCTCCACGCAGAGCTACGACATCTCGCTGCCCTTCATCACCATGGATGCCACCGGTCCCAAGCACATCATGATGAACATCACCCGCAGCAAGCTGGAGCAGCTCACAGAGCGTCTCCTGGAGCGCACCGCCGCCCCGGTGAAGAACTGCATCTCCGCAGCCGGACTTTCCACCAGCGAAATCAACGAGCTGGTGCTCGTGGGTGGTATGACCCGCATGCCCGCCGTGCAGGAGATGGCCAAGCGCCTTGCCGGCAAGGAGCCGCACAAGGGTGTGAACCCGGATGAGGTGGTGGCCGTGGGTGCTGCCATTCAGGGCGGCGTGCTTTCCGGCTCCGTGAACGACGTGCTGCTGCTGGACGTGACTCCGCTCACGCTTTCCATCGAGACGATGGGCGGTATCGCCACCCCGATGATTGATCGCAACACCACCATCCCCGTCCGCAAGAGCCAGGTGTTCTCCACCGCCGCTGACAATCAGCCCGCCGTGGATATCCGCATCTGCCAGGGTGAGCGCAAGATGTTCAACGACAACAAGCTGCTCGGCAACTTCAAGCTGGACGGCATCGAGCCCGCTCCCCGCGGCGTGCCGCAGATTGAAGTGACCTTCGATATCGATGCCAACGGTATCCTCAAGGTGACCGCCAAGGATAAGAAGACCGGCAAGGAGCAGAATATCTCCATCCAGGGCTCTTCCGGTCTCTCCAAGGAGGAAATCGAGCGCGCCAAGCGCGATGCCGAGGCTCACGCCGAGGAGGATCGCCGCAAGGCCGAGGATATCGAGGTCATCAACAAGGCCGACTCTCTGGCTCACAACGTGGAGCGCCAGCTCAGCGAGATGGGCGACCAGGCTCCCGCTCAGGTCAAGCAGCCCATCGAGGAGAAGGTGAAAGCCCTCAAGGCCGCTGCGGAGGCCAAGGACGTGGCCAAGGCCAAGCAGCTCACCGATGAACTGGAGAAGATGCTGGGCGAACTCGCTCAGGCAGCCCAGGCCGCCGGTGCCCAGCAGGGCGGTGCCCCCTACGGCAACCCCGCTGACTCCTCTGCCCAGGAAGGCCCCCGCAAGGCCAAGGGCAAGGTTGTGGACGCCGAGGTTGTGGACGACGACAAGTAAAGCTCCCTTTTACCCCGGGTGCGGTGTGCAACCACCCGCCCGGGGTAACCCCACCCCAAAAGAATTTTAACAAATAACCAAAACATACATACCATGATTAAACCATTAGGACAGCGAGTGCTCGTAGAGCGTGTAGAAGCCGAAACCAAAACAGCGGGTGGTCTCTTCCTGCCCGATACCGCCAAGGAGAAACCCCAGGAAGCCATCGTTCGCGCCATCGGTACCGGCGGCCGCGATAAGGACGGCAACCTCATCCCCTTCAACGTGGCGGTGAACGATAAGGTCCTCATCGCCAAATACGGCGGCACGGAAGTCACCTACAACGGCACCACCTATACCATCCTGAGCGAGAGCGACATCCTCGCCGTCATCGACTAAATATCTAACCCGTAATTTGTAAATCCAAACTCGTAATTCACATTATGGCTAAGCAACTTTCATTCGACGAATCCGCACGCCAGAGCCTGCTCAACGGCGTTACCAAAATCGCCAAGGCTGTCAAGAGTACGCTCGGACCGGCCGGCCGCAACGTGGTCATCGACAAGAAATTCGGCTCTCCCAACATCACCAAGGACGGCGTGACCGTGGCCAAGGAAGTGGAGCTCGAAGACCCGTATGAGAACATGGGCGCCCAGCTCGTGCGCGAGGTCTCCAGCAAGACCAACGACATCGCCGGCGACGGCACCACCACCGCCACTGTGCTGGCCGAGAGCATCTACCGCGAAGGCCTCCGCAACGTGACCGCCGGTGCCAACCCCATCTCCCTGCAGCGCGGCATC
>CAYYKC010000064.1:0-14028 GCA_964471605.1 uncultured Akkermansia sp.
CTCCTCGCGGACTTTCACCGCAGTGCGCATATCGCGTCGGTCGTACATAGAAAAAGTCGTAACTTTGCAAATGACAAAATTACGACTTTTTTCTTGACTCTGGAGCGAAAGTTTTGTAGTATCTCGCACAGAGTATGCATAATTTAATTGCTAACTCAACTAAGGGGTTCAACTTCTACGTTGAACCGGGTTATGTTACATCCTGTGTTCCTATGGGTATGGTGTTATTAGGGTTTCGCAATGGGATTCCCCTATACGGAATCAATCTCAACGGTCATGTTGCTTTTTGCAACTCGTTATCACATGCTGTCGAATTGATAATGCACCATACCATAAATCGTAGAAACATTAGAGATTAATGTAACTTTGAGCCACGTAAGAGGTAGTTGCACTTATGTGGCTCTCTTTATATAAAATATATTCAAGTTCTGAAATATTATTGGGTGTTGAGGTTAAGACCCGTTTGGTAGGACAGAGCCTTGATTTATTTTCCGATTTCTCCAATTTTAGATTGAATCAATTCCCATTCCTCTCTACTGATTTCCCACATCTCTCTTAATTTTTCATCGTTGAATGGCTCTTTGTATTCACCTAAATCCGGAATAAAACAAAAGTTCTTTCTTGTAATATTCTGCCCTACGACTGTTTGCAATAATAAAAAACGTACGGTTTTAGTAAATATATATGACTTATAGTTCAAAGTTTCTAATTCTGTGTTAAATGCACCTGCTACCAACCAAGATTCAGAACAACATTCACCAGGCTTTGCAATTCTTGTATTTCCATCATAATAAAACCCAATAGGTTTTGAGAAATCTGTTTGTCCAGCAATAGGAGCTTTAGGAACAAGGAATTTCCATTTGTCTAATATTTTCAGATTATCTATAACATCTCTTTTGTCAACGAACTTAATTCCCAATCTTTGAGTAAAGTAACATGGAATTCCTGATTCGTGGGGTACATAGGTAGTAGGAATGCCAAATGGCAACCTAACAGAAACGCGTTCATTTAAAAACTTTCTATCCTTATGAAGTCGATTTACTTTTTTGACGATTTCTATAGCCTGATTAGAACGAATAAAAATGTTATATTCATTAAGATACCTTTCTACTGTAGATGAGTCACCTCCGCTGTGATTTGTTACTCTGCATATACCAGGAGAATCTCTTTCCCACAAAAAATAGCAAGCACCACCAGCTAAATCTACTCCCGGAAAGACTTCTTTGAAATTATCGTAATCCACTAATACTCTTATATTCCTATCTGTAAGCATTGTAGTGCGGAATTCATCCAAACCTTTTCCTCCAGAATACCAACGAGCGGGTATAATCATACTTAAATACCGAGGATTAAGTTTTTTTGCCTGCTCGACAAATTTTTGATATATTGGCATCGCGCTACTACCTGTTCCTCCCCCATCACTCAAATGGTACGGAGGATTCCCAATAATTACATCGAATTTCATATTGAAAAGTTTCTTTACATTAAGGTTATGAATAAATTGATAGGCGTGGGTTTCAAGTTCATCGTCACGCTCGTATTCACTCTGCGAAGCACCGCAATAGGTACATTTGTCTTTTTGCCAAGTGTGTTGAATACGCTGATAGATAATGTTCCCCTGTGGTTTATCTTCGGGGAACGGATAGACCGAAAACTCACTGCTTGGATACTTGCTGCAATAGACACTACGGCGAGAGAGAAAACTAGTCAGCTCGGTAATGGCAATGCCGAAGAGCTGGCGCGAGAAGATGTGTTCGATGCGCTTCTCCAAGTCGGGTATCTGCTTTTCAAGTCCTTTAATTAATCGCTTGGCTATCTCACGCAGAAAAACTCCGCTTTTGCAACAAGGGTCGAGAAATGTAGTATCGGGATTCTCGAATAGCCCCTGCGGGAGCATATCAATGATTTTGTTTGCCAACTCGGGCGGTGTAAACACTTCGTCGTTGCTCAAGTTGGCTATGCATGAAAGCACATCGGGATTATAGACATTATGAAATAGACTATTCTCCATATTCTTGAACCTTTTTGTAGTGAGTGATATATCTGCGCAGGAATACTCCCCCATCTTCCTTTTGCTCCTCGCTCATAGCCTTAGCAAAGAGGCTACCTGACTCATTGTAAAGCAACAGGTCGGACAACGTATAGTCGGAACGTTGTATTTGAGTGCTACCAATCAACGTCCACTCGGAAAAGACGATAGGAGCAGAAGTGTCGTTCCCCTCAACATCTACGCACATTAGCGTCAGGGCATTACCATTTATGATATTCCGGCTGATAATAAACCGAGCCGCCTCGCGAGTTTCGTCTGATGTTTCAACACGGCAATGGTCGGTATATTCCTCGTTCCAAATGTTGTAAAGTCTTTCACGACAATCCTCTACGTTATCGTTCATAATATCCACACCATACAAGCTGCCGATGGCGACGATGGCTTGTTTTTCGTAATCGCGTGGGCTTTTCTTGTATTTTCTGCGTAATTCTGCAAGCTTGCGTCTAAGTATGGCAACCAGAAAATTGCCATCTCCACAAGCCGGTTCCAAGAAACGGGAATCTGGTCTCAGACACTCATTAGCGACAAGATCAAGCATTGCATTGACCTCGCTCTCGGCAGTAAAGACCTCACCGCGTTCAGCAACTCGCTCTTTAGATTTTATTTGACTTATTTGCTTATCTTTCATGCAAAAGCGTTTTCTTATGCAGGATACAGGATTGCTAAGGATGACCCCTAAAGGGGCGATTCTGTATCAATAACGTATTAGTTTCGTTAATTCATAAAAAACATGATTTCAGGCTTTAGTTTATCCGCTGACTATCCTCGCAAACGGTAGAAACTTTGTCAGCCCCGCATTTTAGTTTTGACATCTGCATTAGCAATGAAGGAACCCACATGTCATCATGAAGCAAAATCTTATCGCAAAAAGTCTGTTGGCTGGCACGGGGCTATCTGAGAATGATGCAGCCCGTCTGACCTTGGAAGCAATCGAGACCCTGGGAGAATTGGCCACGGGTACCAGCCATACCGAGCTGATGTCTCTGCTTCGCCGGGTGATTCAGACAGGCGTGGCAGCCGTGAAGGCGGCAGAGCATACCGTGTCCCTGAGTGTGGCCGCTAGGGCTAGCGTGGAGGCCCGCAAGGACCTGCGCCCGACCACGCGTCGCGACCTCCGCCACTTCGTGCGCCGCATTCTGCGCGTGGAAGGCGCGGCTGATATGCCGCTGCGCTCCATGAGTACGGCGGATTGCAAGCGGATTCTTGCCGCCGCTTTTGGAGGTAGCCCCAGCAGCTACAAAAAGGGCCGCGTGATTCTCAGCAGCGTGTTCAGCTACGGCATCCGTCAGGAATGGGCGGATAGTAACCCGGTGACGCGTATCGAGGTGCCCACCGTGCAGGAAAAGCCCATCGAGCCGCTGGCCCCGGAGGAAGTGGAACGCCTGAAAGCCACGGCCTGCCGCCCGGAGTTCCGGGATATGCGCTTCTCGCTGAGCCTGATGCTCTATGGCGGCATCCGCCCCACCGAGGTGAGCCGTCTCCAAGACGGGGATATCAACTGGGAGGAGGGTCATGTCATCATACGCCCCCGCGCCAGCAAGACGGGCGGCGGGCGTGCGGTTCCCCTGCGCGGCGTGAGGGGCATCCGCAAGCGCGACCGCCACATCCCCCGCAACTGGAAGCGCAAGTGGCAGGCCTTACGCCGCGCCGCCGGGTTCCGCCACTGGGTGCCGGATGTCTGCCGCCACTCATTCGCCACGTACCATGCCGCCATGTTCCGGAATCTGCCGGAGCTGCAGCTGGAGATGGGCCACCGCGATACCTCGCTGCTGCGCTCGCGCTACATGGTACCAGCCTGCCGGAAGGATGCCGAAGCCTTCTGGCAAGGTGCCGGGCAGCCCCGGAGCGCAAAAACACACGTGCAAGGGTAGGATGGAGCTCCGGCCTGACAAGCGAACAGCCTAGGAGGAATCCTAGGCTGCAAGATGGCATTTTTTGTGCGTTAATTTCCCTCCGCAAGGCACAAGGCTGTGGTGGTAAGGATTTTACGAATTGGGTTCATATCATCCATGCAAAGGGAAGATTTTTCAGTTCGGAGGGGAGAAAACGATGTTGCTCAAAATCATAACTCCAGGTTTGCCCATTCTCGTGGCGCAAGAGAAGCATCCATTGCTGAGTCTCCTCGTCATACGCCCAGCCTATTTCTATGATTCCGGGCATAGCTGCATCCTCGGGCAAAAGCAGAGAGTGAAAACTACTCACTCTTTTAGCGCAACTCAAAAAGGTCGCAGAATCAAAGGGCTTATCGCCAAAGAACACGTCGTCTATGTGCTCGACTCCCATTTCGCCAAACTCACCATGCGAAAAGCTCGACGTCTCCAAAGAAACAGAGTCCGCTGTGGCATCTGTATCCATGGATACAGAATACATATTCAATGATTCGGTCATCTTCAAGCGTAAATATACCTGAACCGATTCCGGCTCGTCCGGATGGGGGGTGCCCACCTGCGTTACGCCTAACGGGCAAACATGTAGGCGGGGTATTTTGTTACCCTCCTCCGGAAGCTCAAACGTGTAAACGAAAGGCAGGAGTCGAAATTTTGTATAAGGTAGTTCTAATGGTGGCATCGCGCATATTTGCATATCCCCGGAGTCCGTTTCTGATACTTCCACACGGCGAGGCCCCAAGTCATAGCAATCGAGAATGCAGTGCAGCTGCCAGTCCGTATCCTCATCATTTTCCGTCTTTTCTCCCTCATCTTCCTCAAATTCCCCATCATCTTCTTTATCGCTGAAATCATAGACAAAAAGAATGTTGGCATCCGCGCCGCTTTTGTAACCCGTTATCAGCACCACCAGAAACTCGTCTCCAGCCTGCACGGGCCACGCATAGAGCTCACCCCAGGGCGCCTTGGGCATGTGGTCTATATCTCTGTCGAGTAGATGCCGCACAAGCGCTGACAGCTCCGGCGAAAAAGCGTCTGAATCCACTATGCTCAGCTTCGGATGAACGGACTGTTCTCCTTTTTGAGAGGGTGTATCTCTTTGCATTTCTGGCAATTCACGGCAAAGCACACCCCCTTCTGCTACCGTCAGGGGCAGCAGCGGTAATAGTGAAAATAAAATTGCAGACAACGGCTTCATTCTCTATCTCCTTTACATAAGATAATACTTCCCGACACCGAATCCTCGACAAAAAAATGGCACAACGTGCAGATTTTCTAATAAATAGACGCTTGCGGCAGACATTTTGTTGAGAGACTCCTGCATTTTTGTTGCCAAGGGCGCAAAAACAGAGCCAAAAGCCGAGGATTCGCTCGAAGTGGAGCCCTTTGTCTGCCGGGTGCGGGTCATGCTCTTGCGAGCCAGTCCGGGCGTATCAACGAGGAGCATGGGTGGTGTTTTGTACGTTATTTAGAGTTCGGCCAGAATCTTGAGGAACTCACTCATGGGGTACGCCCCGGTCATGCTGATATCCTTGTCTCGGGAAAGTGATTACACCACAAATCTGCCCACTTTTGCAGAGTATCTGCCCATTTTATATTTACAAGTGGGCAGATATGCAGTATACTGTGGGCAGATAAATTATTTTCAAGCAAGGGAACATACGCATGAGAAATTTTCATTACACGGATTTGCCGAAGTCTCTGCTCACCCCCGAGATCTGCAATTTGCTGTCTGCCATACACGAGTATCGCGGCAAGCAGGCTCTGTATATCAAGGCCAGGAAAGATATCCTCCAGAGCCTGCTGGAAGTGGCCGTGATACAAAGCACAGATGCCTCCAACAGGATTGAGGGCATCTACACGTCTGATGCGCGACTGAAGGAGCTGATCATGCGTAAAGTGGAGCCCGGTAACCGCAACGAGAAAGAAATAGCCGGGTACAGGGATGTGCTGCGGACTATCCATGAAAATTATGAGTATATTCCCATAACGCCGAACACCATTCTGCTGTTGCATCGGGATTTGTACTCCTACCATCCGTCCGGCATGGGCGGACATTGGAAAAGCACCGATAATCTGATTGCTGAAACAGATGCAGAAGGTAACAGGCGCACACGCTTCACGCCCACCCCGGCATTTGAAACGCCGGAAGCGGTGCGCACGCTTTGTGAGGCGTATAACGAAGCCATAGCTCAGGAGCACTATGACCCTCTGATGCTGATGGTGCTGTTCATCTTCGATTTCCTTTGCATTCATCCCTTTAATGACGGCAATGGCCGGATGAGCCGCCTGCTCACGCTCCTGCTGCTCTATCAGCATGACTATATCGTGGGCAAATATATCAGCCTGGAGAATTTGATTGAGGAAAACAAGCAGAGCTATTACGAGACCTTGCAGGAAAGCAGCGATGGTTGGAACACAGGACATAATAACTATCTTCCCTTTTTGCGGTATTTGCTGGGCATTATCCTGAAAGCCTATCGGGAGTTCGAATCTCGCGTGGAGCATATCGTGACCATCAAAATGAGCAAGTCCGGGCGAATCCGGCAGGTATTTGAACAGAAACCGGGTAAGATACGCAAGGCTGATATTGTTCACCTCTGCCCGGATATCAGCCTTTCATTTATTGAACGAACCCTGAAACAGATGCTGGAGACCGGCGAAATAAAAAAAATAGGCGCAGCGCGCGCCACGGCCTACATCAAACAGTAAACGGGAGATCCCTTTCCCCTTGTTGCGGAGAATGCCGCAGTTCTGCTTCCATGCTCCTCCCTACAGGTGTTATGACCGGCTCCCGCTCCCCGAGAGGCGGGGACACCTCCGAGCCGGTCCCCCGGCAACGCCGAGGGCGAGCGGGGCCGTCAGGTCAGCGGATGCCACACCTACACCCACATAGGCTTTGCACGCTCGCAAGCCCTGCCACCGCCCAGTCGGGCGCAAAACGGCTCCAAAAGGCAAAAAAGACTACTTGTCTCAGCGTAGGCGGTTTTGTGGTGATGGTGACTCTGTGACAAGTAAAGATGTTTCGAACTGAGGAGCTACACAGAATCAGCTGTTTAAGTTCCCTTTTTCAGCGAGCGGCAACCTGAAAAGAAACATCGCTTGCAAGGCCACGAAAAGGAACTCAGGCTAATCGTTGATTTGTGGAGAAAAGCGACAAGGCATTGTGGGGGAGTCCCTATATAGCCAGGAATCGGGATAGTTATCAGAAGCCTGAATGCATACCCAAGGAAGCGATTTCAGCCAATCTAAGAATTCCTTGTCTTTGGGGGTAAGGCTCCGGTAGTTAGAGCCATCGTAAACAATGTCCCCCAGAAAGGTGAAATACAGTTGCTGAGAGGGAAAACACAAGTCAATACCAACCGGAGCATAGGTGACCATGGTGGTATAGTATAGCTTACTATTGTTGTATTCAATCCAGGCTCTCAGTTCACGAGGGTATGGGGTATGTTCTGATAAATAGTATGATTTTTCTAATTGACCATTCTGTTGGTATGAGAATGCCAGAACTGGTCCTCTTTCTTCTACAGAGGGGTAGCTGCAGCTATTCACCCCCACCGCCGCAAGGCAGAGAGCTGTGGTGGCAAGGATTCCGGGAATGGTGGGCATGGTGAGTATGAGATTTAATTTTTCGGAGGTAGAGCGCGTTCGATAATGCCTATAAGTTCCCGGCGCAGACCGGTGTCCGGCAAGGAGTAGAGGCTGCCTGTATGGCTTATACCCGTGCGGTTCGGGCTGGTGATACGCTCGGCCCTCAAACTCAGACACACGCCATCGCCAAAATCCAGATTCAGACAATACAGGCGGCGCGAGTGCCGCATCGTTACACGCACGGGAACAAACTCCGGATTGGCGTGAAGCTGACTGATGATGTATCGCAGGCGCGGCATATCCTCCGCTTTCACCGCATAGCGGGGGGCGTCATGCTCGAATCCGTAAACCTCAACTTCGGCCTGCATTGCATCCAAACGAGCCTTGCATCTTGCCAAAGTTCCCCTGGCTCGCTCTATATGCCTGAGCCTTACCTCCTCGTGAGTAGGTTTCCCCCGGCTTGGCAGAGGCTCTGCTTGTTCCGTCTCTGCGTTACAACAGCTCAAGCATCCCCCCACCGCCGCAAGGCACAGGGCTGTGGTGGCAAGGCTTTTGTGGAAAATTGTCTTCATCAATATCTATCTCTTTCTCCACCTATGATAATACTTCCCGGCAGCAAATCCGCAAGTATTTTTTCAAAAAATGCTTTTTCCCCTCATCATGGGCACATTCATCTGTGCTGTCGACGGAGTAAGGGGTACACCATGCGACTCCGTATACACTCCCCTGCTCCGGCTTTGCTCTCAGATGATCAGCGCATGGCACAGGGAGCGGAGGTGCGCCGGAGTTACGGATTTTCGGGGCACGAAACATCGGTGTTATATATCATCGGCTCAACGAGAACGTAAGGCAGGGAAAGAGGCATGGTGATAAGGCTCAGCGGCACATCCAGCCCCAGCATGGCCGCATATTGCACCGGAATAAGCGGGTAGTTATACCAGGCCCTCCGCGACGGAAGCCCGGCCGCTATGCACACCGCCTGGTCAAAGTCAAAGAGGCCGAGGAATTCTGCCTTATCCGGGGTAAAATCCTCAGCTTCCACCAGCCGCACCGTTTGCGGTTTCCGCATGGTAATACGACCGCAGGTGCCACGACGACTCGGTGCGGAATAGCGTTCCGTTTCTGCATACTCCTGAGCAATCACCACATAATACAGATGGGCAGGAAATTGCTGCAATTCCGTACGCTTGTATACTTCATTGAGTGTTTTTCTGCCATCGGAATCGCCTCCGTATATCTCCACAACGGGTTCGCCTATCAACTGCGGCACATATTCGATACCGCAGCGGGCCTCCGGCACATAGGCTATAGGCAAGGTGATGTAATAATGCCCATTACGGGCATATACCCCGGCGGTGCAATCATAAGAACCATGCGAAGGCACCGCCATGGGCACTTCTTTGCCTATGCTGCCGATAGTATTGCCGATATCGGTGCGGAGGCAAGAGTTCAGACAGCACAGTAAAGTCGGGATAATGAGACAGCGCCAACGATTCATCATGAGGGGAAAGGGGGGATTGCCTTCGCCGGGTATTATAACGCACGGAACTGATTTTGCAAGCTCCAACGGCGATTATCTGCCGATTTTCAGGCAATTACAAATTAAACCAGGTTTACATGCACGCAGAAATAAGTCGAACTTGACAGACAGGGAGGGATGTGCTTTCATGGGACGCATGAACTATCGCCAACGCTGCAAATACAAAAAATACCGCAGTCAGTTGTGGTCAGCCATCCAACGGGAGACGATCAAGAAAGTTCGTAAACTGCTGCGGTTTGTGAAAGCTGATGACGATATGATTCACAGTGCCATTGCCATCGGTGTCTGCCCGGAAATAGTAGAACTGTTGCAGCAAAGTACCGGTATGTCGGTAGAAGAGCGGGCAATATGCCGGATGACTCAGGCGCTGGAAGCAGACGATACCGAACAGGTGCAGCAATTTCTGGATGCCGGGATGAGCCCGGATATCGCTTTGGATTCCTATGAGAATCGCCCTTTGCACCGGGCGCGTTCTGCCGGGATGGTACGCATACTCCTTGCTGCCGGAGCAGATGTGAATGGGCTGACCCGCTTCGGGGAGTCTCCTGTGTTTTTTGCCCGAGGTGAAGTACTGGAAGAGCTGCTGGCCGTCGGAGCGGATGCAACGATTATCGGGAAATATGGGCAATCGGCTCTGATGAATTATCATCCGGTTGAGGAAATTCGTCTGTTGATGGCAGCCGGGGCGAATCCGCGAGCTGTTGCAGTCGGTGGGCATACGGCATTGCACAGCGTAGTGGATGCAGAAAGTGTCTCGCTGCTTGTGCAGCACGGGCTGGATGTGAATATGCGGAGCATAGGCGGCGATACGCCATTGTTCCGACCGCACGGAACCGATGTAGCTCGCGCCTTGCTCGAAGCCGGGGCTGACCCCTGCGTAGTCAATAAGGAAGGGATAACACCTCTGCACGGCTGTACCATGCCGGAGCTGGCAGAAATGCTCCTTGCAGCCGGGGCACATGTGAATGCCGAAGATGAGCGTGGACGCACGCCTCTGGATTGGGCTCTGGCGCACCCGTATCAGCACAGGATACAGAAGCAACTCATCGCCGCGCTGATTCGCGCAGGCGGAAAAAGGGGCAGCGGAAAGACGGATAACGCATAGGGAACCATGACTTTATGACGAGTGCCGATGTATAAAAATATCACCCGAGCTCTGCCCCTTACTTTCCAAACACAACGTTATCGGAAGCCCTGCGGATATCTTCCGCTGTAATGGCCTTTTCATGGAGCGAGGGGAGGCCGTTGCCCGGCGAGGTATTTTCCCACCAGCCGACCAGGCAGCCGAGCACCAGGAGTTCGGCGAACCCGTTGCAGCTTTTCAACAGTTTCTGCAGCTCCGGGGCCTCGTGAAACTGCGTCCATACATCATCATCCGCGCGAACAAGACGAGACATCAGCCGGAGCAACTTCTCCGGCTTATAGGGACGCGGTGTAGTATATTCCACCTCCGCAGCCCAGAAGCCCACATCTTTCCGATGCCGCAAGCGATTCCAAAAAGTGGGCTTATGAGGCGAGTGTACCCGTGCAATCCGCTGGCAGAGGCCATTGGAATACAAGCTGCTGCCGGGGGCTTCCTGCAGGAAATCGGCATCACGTTCAGGAAGCTCTGCGGGGGTACAGATGAGCTGTGGGATTTCATCCTCACCCACCAGCAACAGGGGGAAAGAAAGTTGCAGTTCCCGGCAGTAGGGGCCGCGGGGAGTGGCGGTTTTGGGAGTTTCTTTCAGTCTGAACAGAAAGTCCAGCAACGGAGTGATGATAAGATTGGGGATAGAGCCATAATCAATCAGGAAGCCCGCCAGCGGCGTGGCTACCACCACGACCATGCCGGGCACCCCGACCCCGACCATGTTCATCAGAAGCGAATGGGAGTATTCCGGCAGACCAAGGGTAAGAATGCCGATGCCGCTGGAGAGCAACAAACCGCCCAGAAAGGGAGCGATGCATGTCTCTGCCTTGCTGCGCGGATTGCTCCATTTCTCCCACACCCAGATGCTGATATTGGCCCAGTTGAGCAGGGCAACCAGCACCCCCGGAACAAGAAAGAGACAGGCAAAACAGATGAAGAAAATTGTTTCCATGTCGTTAATGAATACGTTTGGTATCGGATATGTTCAATGAATCACACAGATCATGTGATGCAGGATTCGCTTGAGTTGCCATGCGCTTGCACCACGGCAAATGGCAGCAGAAATACAAGACGGCGATAGATAACAGCACTCCGCAGCATAATGCCCCCAATGCGGCAAGCAGGCATTGCATATACCCCGCGTACAGATACTCTGCCGGACGAGAATCAAGCAGCAGATGCGCCCACCACCCACAGGCAACAAAAGGAAGGAGGGACAAACAATAGCGCTCTACCCCACGAGAAAGTCCCGTTGCATGCATGCGCTTGATGATAACATACGCACACGCCACCCACCATACTAGATACACAGAGCCTACAACTGCTATCAATGCCATGACGGCGAAAAGATTGGCGCGTTCCATAGCGGCTCGAACCACAGAAGATAACGCAGTCTCATCATCCGTGAGAGCAGCATACTCTCCGAGATACGGCAAGCCGCTGTTAAAAGCGACAACAGAGAGACAAACTGCCAGCACCAGCAAGGCGCATAGACTAATCAGGGTCACAGGACGTTTTTTCATGGTAACTAAACGCAACTGATATTGTTTTTTAATACCTTTTGCATATAACCGTGCAGACTACTTATTTTTACGCTGATTATCAATGCTTAATTTCGGACAATTGGTTGCACATGTGAAGCTCCTCCTTGTGCGTATGAAATCATTTGCGCCTCAAATCCGCATGAACAGCAGGTTCTTCAATGCCGGAAAGGTATCGGTAAAGGGTTGCAGGGCTTTCATCCTGGCCGGGGTGCGGAGATCTGCCGGCAATATCGGTGAGGGATAGGGAGCTTCGTTATGATCTCGCAGCTCTATCAACGCCGCATGGAAGGTGATGGCCAACATGTTGACCCGCCAGATTTCGACCTCTCCCTTGGCGGCAAAGTAGGCCAACACCTCTTCCTGCTCTTTCAGCAAGGCCAGGGATTGTTGCTCGTCCTCGGCTGAAGCCGCTGTGCAGAAGTCCCTGTAGAATTGCAGGGCGGTTTTGTAATCTTCGCCCAGTTGTTCATCATACCAGGCGGCGGGATAATCCAGCACCTGCTCACCACCCACCAGTCGGACAAGCTCGCGCAGCAAGGATTCCGCTTCGGGAGAAACTTTCTTCTTGCCGCTCAATACCTGCTGCAAGAGCTCGGCAGAGTGCGATAAATCCCACAAACCTACATCAAAAGGCGCCTCACATTCGATACCGAATTCCCCCAGATAAAAACCGTGCAGCCACTGGCTCTGCCACAGCACGGCATCTGCCAGCAGGATGAGTTCCTTCACTTGCTCCGGTGGCAGGGTACGCAGCATCTCGCAGCAAGGGCGGATAGAATCCATGCTCTTTCGTATGATGGCAATCAACTCAGCATCGCCTGATTCCACGAGAGCTTCCAGCAGATTGCTATCCGGGAACTGGGTGAATGCGAACAACACATCGGTTGCCCGGTCGCCCAGTTTGCCCTGCGCAGCGGGCGTCCGGGCGGGCATCAGTTCCGGTGGGAGCTCTTCTGCTGCCCGGCATGGCTCAAAAACACACGCCGCAGCGAATACTATGGGCAATAGGGAACGCAGATTCATAGCGGAAAACAGTTGTATTCGTTACGTCAGGGATTATACAGATATTCCTGCATGTGGCAAGCATAGATGTGATGGCCGGACATTTCATTACGGCACACAGGCATCAAGCTATCGGGGCAGCAAGCAGTGATATGTCAGAATAATTCTAAAAAATAGAGAGATGCTCAAGTCTGCGCTTGCGTTGATGGGGGGAATCATGTACAATAGCTGCGTGGCGGGAAACTGACTTTCCACTACAGAACAAAAATAACACAAGCCACACAAAATCAATAAGATGATTAAGGTAGCCATCGTAGGATACGGAAATATCGGCAAGTATTCAGTGGACGCCCTGCGCGCCGCTCCCGATATGGAATTAGCAGGCATTGTACGCCGCGTCGGCAGCGCCCCTGTTCATGGGCTCAAAACGGTGACGGATATCGACGAACTCGGGAAAGTGGACGTGGCACTCCTCTGCACACCGACCCGCAGTGTCGAGAAAACCGCCCTGCCCCTGCTGGCCAAGGGTATCAACACCGTTGACAGCTTTGACATTCACGGCGGGATTGTTGATTTGCGCCGTTCGCTGGGCGCACAGGCCAAGGCCAACAATGCCGTGGCAGTCATTTCCGCCGGCTGGGATCCGGGTTCCGACTCCGTGATGCGCACCATGATGCTGGCCATGGCACCCAAGGGTATCACCTACACGAACTTCGGGCCGGGCATGAGCATGGGCCACAGCGTGGTAGCACGCTCCAAAGCCGGGGTGAAGGATGCCCTCTCCCTCACCATCCCGACAGGTTCCGGCGTACACCGCCGCATGGTCTATGTGCAGTTGGAGGATGGCGCGGACTTTGCCGAGGTGGAGGCAGCCATCAAGGCAGACGATTACTTCTGCCACGATGAAACGCATGTAAAGCAGGTGCCGGACATTGATTCCCTGCGCGACATGGGACACGGTGTCTATATGGAGCGCAAGGGTGTCTCCGGCACAACGCAGAATCAGATATTCAAGTTTGAGATGCGTATCAACAACCCTGCCCTGACCGCACAGGTGATGGTGGCAGCCGCCCGCGCCAGCATGCGACTCTCCGCCGGTTGCTATACCCTGCCGGAAATTCCGCCCATGGACTTCTGCCCCGGCGACCGCGAAACCCTCATCGCCCAGCTGTTATAAGCCCATCTGCATCGCAACAATAGTTCATCAACGGGATAGGAACACCCTATCCCGTTTTTATGTACGACCGACGCGATATGCGCACTGCGGTGAAAGTCCGCGAGGA
>CAYYKC010000065.1:0-13871 GCA_964471605.1 uncultured Akkermansia sp.
AAAGAAAGCACAAGACCTCACGTTTCTACTACCAGCAGATTTGAAACAGACCCTTATTTTGTCAGATGCGCTGATTACGGCTTGACGCGGGGGAAAGAATCAGGTATGGTGTGTTACACCTCAAACACACACACGCTATGCCTTCAACAAAACAGATACACACGATTTCCGTCCTGGTTGAAAACAAGTTCGGTGTGCTCTCCCGTGTGGCCGGTCTTTTCTCCGGCCGTGGTTACAACATCCACTCCCTGAACGTTGCCCCCTGCGAGGATGCCCGTTTCTCCCGCATGAACATCGACGTGAAGGAAGACGGTGAGAAGCTCGACCAGGTCATCAAGCAGCTCAGCAAGCTCGTGAATGTGGTAGAGGTAATTGATTTCCGCGATGAGCCCACCATTTACCGCGAAATCGTGCTGATGCGTGTGGGCTTTGCCGAGGGCGAGAGCAAGAGCTCCATTCTGGAGACAGCCAATATCTTCGGAGCCAAGGTGCTGGATGCCACCCGCTCCACCATCACGCTGGAGATTTCCGGTGGTGAGTTCCGCATCAACCGCTTCCTCAACCTGATGGAAGATTACGATGTGCAGATGGTCATCCGCTCCGGCAAGATTGCCGTGCTGAAGCCGGAAAAATAATCAGACTCCTTTCACTGCAACGCGGAAGCCCGTCAGACAGGCTTCCGCGTTTTTTTGCACCATGACGGGGAAGTATTAGTGCCGATGGTGGTGGCGGCGATCATCGTTCCTGTCACGGCGGTAGTCACGGTCGCGTCTGTCGTCCCGGTCTTCCCGGCGGTCTCTGCGTTTTTCGTCGGCGCGGTCGCGCGAGTAATCGCGAGCTCCGTCGATGATGGGTTGCAGGATGGTGTTGCTCGCGGGAGCCGCGTTCTGCGCAGCTGCCGGGATGATGGTCAGGCAGCCCATGATGATGAGTAGGGAGTTTCGATACATATTCCGATAATGTGGGTTAAGGATAAGATGCTTCTGCGTTTATTTGCGGTTGAAAAACAGCTTGTGTCCGGGCTTTACGCTTGACGCTCCACGGGCGTTCTGCTAGAATTTTTCGCAGATGGAATCGGGAGCACAGGTGGAGGATGAGCGTTATCTGCAGGAGCAGATAATCACCTATCTGGGCAACAAGCGGCACCTGCTGGATTTTATCGGGCAAGGGGTACAGTTTGTCCGGCAGCGGCTCGGCAAACGCGGGCTGCGCTGTCTGGATGCTTTCTCCGGTTCCGGTATTGTGTCCCGCTACCTGAAACAGTTTTCCGAGTGTCTGTACACGAATGATTTGGAGGATTATGCCCGCGTGCTCAATACCTGCTATCTGGCGAACAGCGGAAGCGTTCGAGAAGCTTGCCTGCCGGAGCGCTTTGCAGAGTTGATGCATCGTCTGCCGCAGGAAATGACCCCCGGGCTGCTGGCCGCGCATTATGCCCCGCAGGATGATGCCCATATCCGTCCCGGGGAACGGGTGTTTTATACCCGCCGCAATGCCGTGTATCTGGATTCTGCGCGGCGGTTAATAAAGGAGCAGCCGGAGGCGGTGCATCCCTTTTTTCTGGCGCCGCTGTTGTATGCCGCCTCCGTGCATACCAACACCTCCGGCGTATTCAAGGGCTTTTACAAGAATGCGGAGGGGGTTGGGCAGTTCGGTGGGCGTGCCCGCAATGCGCTGCAACGCATCTGTGCGGATATTGAGCTCCAGCTGCCGGTATTCTCCCGCTTTGACTGCGAGCACCATGTGCTGCAGGGGGATGCTGCGGAACTGCCTGCAATCCTGCCGGAACTGGATTTAGCCTATGTTGACCCCCCCTATAACCAGCACCCGTACGGTTCCAACTATTTCATGCTGAACCTGCTGCTGCGGAATGAGCTCCCGGCGGACTGCTCCCCGGTGTCCGGCATCCCGACAGACTGGAATCGCTCTGCCTATAACTGCCGCCGTGAGGCTGCGGAGAGTTTGCGACAGCTGCTGGAGGCGCTGCCTGCTCGCTTTATTCTGGTGTCATATAACTCTGAGGGCTTTATCAATCCGCAGGAGATGAAGCGTTTGTTGACCCCGCTGGGTTGCGTGCAGGAAATGGTGACGGATTATGCCACTTTCCGCGGTTGCCGCAATCTGCGTTCCCGCTCGCTCAAAGTGCAGGAATATCTCTATCTGCTGGAAAAGTGATGCCGACATCAGCCGCGGGTGAGGAAGCCTGCAGCCAGATAGCCGAGAATGAAGCAGATGATGCTGCCGACGAGCGTGGCGGTGATGTAGCTGACGGCGGTGAGGTGATTGCCCGCGCGGAAGAGGAACGTGTTCTCCAAGGCAAAGGAGGCCAGTGTGGAGTAGCCGCCGCAGAGTCCCGTCATGAGCGCGGCGCGCAGGTTCGGGGATTCCACGAGCCCGTGGACGCCCAGCGCACAGAAAATCCCCATGAACAGGCAGCCTCCGTAATTGATAAACAGCGTGTGCCAGGGCATATCTACCTCCGTGATACCCCATTTGGCGGTGATGAGGACGGCGGTTATGTAGCGCAGCACACCACCCAAAAAGCAGCCGCAGCCCACATACATCATTGTTCTGAACGAAAGTTCCATATTGCTGCCCCCATTGTAGCAGACAGATGTTATTTTTCAAGCCTGATAGAGGATAGATTTCTGCGGTGGCGCGTATAATGCTTGAGTGAAAGGGGGGGCTCATGTAAAATGAAATACATGAAGAGGCTGCGAATCGGGACTCGCGGGAGTGAGCTGGCACTGGCTCAGACGCGTTTGGTGATGGAGGCATTGCGGAAGCAATACCCCGGGCTGGAGTGTGAATATACCGTTATTTCCACCGCCGGAGATCAGCGGACGGATATTCCCCTGCATCGGGTGAATGCCGTTACCGGAACCGGGGATAAGGGGGTCTTTATTGCCACCATTGAGGAAGCTCTGGCTCGTGGTGAGATTGATTGTGCCGTTCACAGTCTCAAGGATATGCCCGGTGTGCTGGATGAGCGCTTCGCCCTGGCGGCGGTTCTGCCCCGCGAGGCGGTGGAAGATGTGCTGGTGATGAAGCCCGGCGGTGATAAGGAGTCTCCGGTGATTGCTACCGGCAGCGTGCGCCGCATGCAGCTGGTGCAGACCTATTGGCAGGGGCGAGCCCGCACGGTGTCGGTGCGCGGAAATGTGGCAACGCGCCTCCGCAGGCTGGTCGAGAACCCGGAGTTGGATGCCACGCTTCTGGCGCGGGCCGGATTGAACCGCCTGGGCTATGGCGACTCCATCACAGTTAACGGTGTGGAGCTGACGGTCTGTCCGATGCCGCCGGATGCCTTTCCTCCGGCATTGGGGCAGGGTGCCATTGCGGTGGAAACCCGGGCTGATTCGCCGGAAGTCACGGAGCTGATAGCAGCCATCAATCATCTGCCCACATACCGCTGCATATCCTGTGAGCGTGCGTTCCTGTCGTTGCTGAAAGCGGATTGCTCCGTTCCTGTGGGCGGGAATGCCCGGGAGGAAGCAGACGGAAGCCTGCATGTCCGGGTGGTCTATTACACTCCGCAGGGGCGCCGGATCGATTTGACCCGGCGTTTTACCCCGGATGTGGGGGCGGAAGAGGCGGCGTCCGTCATGTATGAGTTACTTTGCTCTGAATTGAAAGTCTGATATGTTGTTCTCTGCTTTTGTCCGGCCGATAGCTTTTGTGCTGACGGCTGCATCAGTGGCGGCGGCAGAAATGCTGCCATGGGAGCATGATGTCCTGCCTCCTGCGGTGGTGCAGTCGGCTTTGCAGCCGGATTGGGTGTTCTGTGAAGAATCTTGCGATTGGAGGGAACCCGTGGCAGATATTTTTCGACCCTTGGTGCGCGATTGTGCAACGGCTCGTGATGCGGTATTGAAAATTGCTTCACAGATGACGGCCACAACGGGGGTCTATTACAGCATGGAGCGTCGCAAGGCCAACATGAATGCTCTGGAGGCTCTGCGGGAGAAGAAAGTTTCCTGCACCGGGCAGAGCGTGCTGCTGGTCTGTGCCTTGCGCTCCGTTGGAATTCCCGCCCGTGCGGTGTGGGTGTTTACCTGGAATCACCTTCCCGGCAATCATACCTGGGTAGAGGCCTGGATTGACGGGGGATGGAGAATGATTGAGTTCAATGAAAAGGCGTTTAATACTCCGTGGGTGATGGAGAATATCGGGATGCTGGATGCCCGTAACCCGCTGCAGCGGGTGTATGCTGTCGGCGGAACGGAGACCAATGCCGTTATCCCTTTTCAGATTCCTTCCGGCAGGTCGCTGACCGTGGAGGATGTTACGGTGCGCTATCAGAAATGGTCGCGTGAATGGTATGAGAAGGCCGGACTCCCGCCGGATTGTCAGCGATTGATGGTATGTGTGCGTGAGCGCCGTGAGAACGCTCGTCCCGTAGAATTGCAGGATAAAGCCGGGCGCGTTATTTCTCGTGCTCTGCTTCCCACGCGGCGTGATGATGTGCGCCGATGCGCAACGCTGCTATTGCCCCGTTCCGGTCGATACTACCTGAAAACAGATGCCGCAACCATCGAAATCACCGCCACGGATGCCCCCGTGCGCATCATCCGACTGAGACGATGATGGGAGAGGATTCCTGAATCAGAAAAGATTCCCTGCCCAGAATCGCTGCACATCTTCCGGGCTGATGTCGTTGTAGTGCCCGAAGCGCCGGAGGATTTGCCGACTGTTCATGCGTTTGAATCGTCGGGTCAGGATGTGGGGATTGTTGTATCGCTTCAGGTGATACACGGCATAGGTATGGCGCAGCGTATCGTTTTTCCACGGAATCAGCCCGGCGGCTTGCCGCAGATAGCGCCATTGCAGTGCCCAGTTTGCCGGAGCAATGGGGCCATGGTATTGTTGTGGTAATCTGTCCAGCCAGCGTTTCAGCGCCGGCGGCAGCAAATCCCGCTGCAGGTCTTCCCACCGGGTACGGCTGATATCGCAGGGCCGCAGTCCGTCCCACAGCATGAAACCCACGGCAGGGGCGATACTCATGTATTTCGGACGGAGAAGCCATTGGAGCATGGTCTGAATCTGCTCCGGCGAAAGAACGCACAGTTCGCGGCGGGGTTCTATTTCTACGCTCACTCGCCGCACAGGATTGTGGGCGGCCCATTTTTTTGCAATGGCATATTCATATAAACCATGGATGAGGCGGCGTCCCTTGTTGCGCCCTGCCGGGGTGGGGTAAGTGTGTTGCAGAACTGCTTCCCATGCTTCCGGGGAAATCTCTGCCAGCTTTTCCTGCCCCATATCCGGATTGAGCCGCAGAATACGGCGCAGATAGGTGCCGTATTCTGCGCGTGAGCGTTGTCTCAGGGAGGATTTGGCATCCAGATAATTCGAAATGACCTGTTGCAGGCTCAGAACAGCATCCAATTTCTTCATCTCCCTCATCCCTGCTTCAAAATAGACGGCATCTTCGGCGGAAAGTTGTGCTTTCTCGCCGCAATAGAGCTTCTTGATGCGTCTCATTTCTGCCAACAATGCTCTTTCTGCCTGTTCTGCCGCTGTCATCAATCGGATTCTAGATGAAGCGTGCTGACTTTGTTGGAAATTCTTGAAATGAGTGCATAAACAACTAAAAATAAATATTTTGTAATATGAAAAATTAAAATTATCCTTATTGTGAAAAAGGATAAGAAAAGGATGCGAAATGTGGCAGAACTCCATGATTTCTGCGGCATTAAGACACATTGGACTTGCGGAGCAGGCGGGCAGAGGTTAAACTCTGCGGGATGTCCCGTAAATTGACCGTACTGATAACTCTGGCTGCGGCGATGAGTGCATGGGTTGCCGAAGGTGCGCCTGTGCTCAAGACTCGCACCTCGGTATCAGGGGCTCACTCCCAGCGGGCGGGGAACATGAGCCCGTGGTGGAAAGCCATTCAGGGCGCCATTATGGATATCCAGCGGGGCGGAGCAGGCGGCTACAGCACCTCTGACCGGGCAAAGGAAGCTCTGGTGGCATCTTTTCAGTGGAATGAGCGGCTGAAGCGCCCGATGTTTGACCCGCAGGTGGCGAAACCGTCATTCTGTTCCGGCGCGGTGTATGTGGCGCTTCTTTCCGGCATCCTCCGATGGGAGGAGAATAATCACCGCAGGGTGATATCTGAGAAAGCCTGGCAGGCTCTGCTGCCGAAGATGGTGGCCGATGGGGTGGGGCCATGGGGCTATGCCAATGCGAACGGCCCCGGTTTTGCCCTGCTGGTGCATCGCCTCGGAGCCGGGGTCAATTTCACGGATTGGAAACTGGCGCGGCCCTCCGATGTGATGAAGATATGGTGGACGGATGAAATCGGGGGCAAGGAGCGAGGACATATCGTGTTTCTGGTCAAGGATGAGGGTGATGTGGTGCAGGTGTGGTCATCGCACATGGAGAGAGACGGACTGCCCGGAGGTTACGGGATACGGAAAATACCCAAGAGCGCCATCAAGCGGGTGCTCTTCAGCCGTATTACCCGACCGGAAGCATTCAACAGAGCGCATTTGCTGCCGGATGAGCCATGGCTGACCAATCAGCTGACGCAACCTGCCAGCTGGGAAGATTGCTGCCGCCGCTGCGGCATCAGGACTTCTGCTCGATGATGTTGACTTCCGGCGTGCAGAAGAAGCGCATATCCAAAATGGCTCCAACTCCCCGGGTGACGAAGACGCGGCGATTGCCGCCGAAAGAAAAGAGCCCGGCCGACATGGAGCTGCGTAAAGAAATAGCTTTCCCGGTGAAAGGATTGCCGATTTGTCCGCCGTGCGTGTGGCCGGAGAGCATGAAATCCCAGTCAAACTGTTGCAGCAGCCATCGGCTTTCCGGGTCATGGGAAAGCAGGAGGACAGGCGCGGATTCTTCATCCTTTTTTTTCATGCATCGGGCAGGGGCTTCATCTCCTTCGTTGTAATCACCCAACCCCACGATACGGAGCGTGGAACCGGAGGGCGTTTTCCAATCCAGAGAGTCATTCCTCAGGAGCTGAACTCCGGCAGTGGAAAACACACGCTCCACCTGTTCGAGCTTTTCGTAATCGTGATTGCCCGGTATGGCGTAGCAGGGGGCTGTGGCCGCCAGTTTGCGGAAGCCATCCACCGCCCATCTTGTTCGGCTGAATCGGTGCTCTGCGGTCACCAAGTCGCCGCCGAAAAGAATTAAATCCGGCTGAGCCTCAACAATCAAGTTCACCACTTGTTCGAATAAGTCCGGATTATTGTGGACATCGGAGAAGAAAGCTATTCTGATTGCCCCCGCCCCCGGCAGGGTGTTGGGGGGCAGGGTGATGGTGTTGCACTGCAACTGCTGGGCGGAGTATTCTCCGAACAGCATAACGCCCCATCCGCAGAGTGCGGCAAACGCAATGAGAGAGTATCTGACCTTCCTGTTTTGCCGCCGAAACCACTTAATCGGATGGGGACGTTTCATCTTATTCGCAGATGGGATTGAAGATGGCGAGTTCCGGGTCGGTGAAGATACCGTCCTTGCGGATGAGTTTGCCATCGAAATAAATCTCACCTCCGCCGAACTCTGCCCGCTGGATGCAGACCAGATCCCAATGGATGGAGGATTCGTTGCCGTTGGGGGCTTCATCATAGCACTGACCGGGGGTCAGATGGAAAGAACCGGCAATTTTTTCATCGAAAAGGATGTCACGCATCGGTTTCAGGATGTAGGGATTCACCCCCAGGGCAAACTCGCCGATGAAGCGTGCTCCTTCATCCGAATCCAGCAGCGCGAGCAGCTTTTCCTCGTTCCCGTTGCAGTGAGCCTCCACAATCTTACCGTTTTCAAAGCGGAATTTCACTCCGTCAAAGGGAATGCCGTTGTAGATGGAGGGGGCGTTGTAGGTGATGATGCCGTTGATGGAGTCTCGCACCGGGGCTGTGTAGACTTCGCCGTCCGGCACATTGCAGTCACCGGAGCAGATGATGGCCGGAATCCCCTTGATGGAGAATCGTAAATCCGTGCCCGGACCGATGATGCGTACCTCATCCGTGCTTTCCATCATATCCTTGATTTTCTGCATGCCCTCTTTCATGCGGGCATAGTCTGCCAGACAGCAGCGGAAGTAGAAATCCTCAAAATCCTCCGTAGCCATACCAGCGGCCTGCGCCATAGCGGGAGTAGGCCAGGCCAGCACGCACCACTTGCGCTTGTTGCAGGTGAAATTGCTGGCCTCGCGCATGTATTTGCTGACAATTTTCATGCGCTCGGAGGGGACATCTGCTGATTCGAAGCTGTTGGCATCGCCATAGAAGCAGATATGTACATCCATATCCTGCGCCCGTTGCAGGCGGTAGCGCCCCTCCAGCTCGTACTGAGCCTCCGTGGCACCCATGCTCAGCTCCCGTGAGATGGTGGCATGGTACAAATCCACGTGGGGGATACCACCGGCGGCTCGGGTGGCGCGGATGAGGGCCACCACCATGGCATCGGGGATGTCAATCATACGCAGATTGACATGCTCCCCGGGCTGCACGCGGCAGGAATAGCCGATAATCTGCTCGGCGAGTTGTTTGTAGCGTGGGTCTGTCATGGTATCAGTCCTGTGCGGGGTTCAGAATAGCGAGCTCCGGGTCGGTAAAGATACCGTCCTTGCGAATCAGCTCATCGTCGAAATAGATTTCGCCGCCACCGAAATCACTGCGCTGGATGCAGACCAAATCCCAGTGTACCTGGGAGCGGTTGCCGTTGTCGCAGTTTTCATAGGCCTGTCCGGGTGTGAAGTGGAAAGAACCGGCAATCTTTTCATCGAAGAGGATATCGCGCATGGGCTGCAGGATGTAGGGATTCACGCCCAGAGCAAACTCGCCGATGAAGCGTGCACCCTCATCAGAATCCAGAATCTCGTTCAGCGCCTCATCATTGCCGTTGCAGTGAGCATCGATAATCTTGCCGTCCTTGAAGGTGAGGCAGATACCATCGAAGGGGATTCCCCGGAACACCGTGGGGGCGGTGTAGGTGACGGTGCCGTTGACGGAATCGCGGATGGGGGCGGTGAACACCTCGCCGTCCGGGATGTTGAAATCGCCGGAGCAGGGGATGGCCGGCATACCCTTGATGGAGAAGCTCAAATCCGTGCCGGGACCGATGATACGGACGCGGTCGGTTTGCATCATGCGTTCCGCCAGTTTGTCCATGGCCTCGCGCAGTTTGGCATAGTCTGCCAGACAGCAGCGGAAGTAGAAATCCTCGAAAGCCTCCGTGCTCATGCCGGCTCCCTGTGCCATGGAAGGGGTGGGCCAGCGCAGTACACACCATTTGGTCTTGTTGACGCGCTGATTGTGAACCGGGCGCATGTGTTTCATGGCGAGAGCCATTTTTTCTGCCGGCACGCCGGAGTTTTCAAAGCTGTTGTGACCGCCGCGAATGGCTATGTAGGCATCCATCTTCTCCATTTCGGCCAGTTCCAATCCGGCGATGGAGGCGTACTGCTCATCAGTGGCTCCGGTGAGCATCTCGCGAGTAACGCGGCTGTGGCGGAGGTTGATGTGGGGATGCGCTCCGGCATCGCGTATGGCGCGAATCAGCTCAATAGCGATTTCATCGGGTGCATCAATGATTTCCAGCAGAACGTGCTCCCCGGGCTGCACATGGCAGGAATGCCGGATGAGGTTCTGCGCCAACTGTGTGGTGCGGGGGTCGGTCATGACGGTATTTTTTATTGAAACTTAGTGAATGGGGGTGGTCAGCAGCTGCATGGCTTCTTCCAGGTCCTGTTGGGTGACGGCAGAGGAAAGTATGGGTTTGCCCAAATCTTCCAACAGCACAAAGCGTATGGCGCCGCCTTGAAACTTCTTGTCGCGGCGAGTGTGTTCCAGCGCTTTTTCTACGCTCACGCTTTCCGGCAACTGCAAAGGCAGCTCCAGTGCTTCCAGAATATCCAGAATCTCCCGCTCTGCCCGTTGGCTCAGGCCGCAGAGCTTGCGGGAGAGGTAGAGCGCCCCGCGCAGGCCGAGACTTACCACTTCGCCGTGCAGCAGACTGCCGTAGGGGACGCTGGCCTCAATGCCATGCCCCAGCGTGTGCCCCAGGTTCAGGAACGCACGCACACCGAGGGTCTCTTTCTCATCCTCCTCCACGATGCGGGCCTTGATGCTGATATTGTCGGCAATGATTTGGGGCAGGCGCTCGATGGTGGAGAGGGTGAAGCCCAAATCGATTTCATCTGCCAGACGCCGCAGGGTGAGCAGCATGCCCGGTTTGCGGATGGCGGCGTGTTTCACCATCTCTGCCATCCCCTCCCTCAGCACACGGGGAGAGAGGGTGGTCAGCGTGGTGGGATCCGCAATGACCAGCGATGGCTGGTGGAAAGCCCCGACGAGGTTTTTGCCGGCGGGGATGTCGACGGCGGTTTTCCCGCCCACGGAGCTGTCAACCTGCGCCATGACCGTGGTGGGAATCTGGACAAAGGGTATGCCGCGATAGTAGATGGAAGCGATAAATCCGGCCATGTCGCCGACTACACCTCCGCCGAGTGCCACGACAAATCCGGAGCGGTCGTGACCGGCTGCGGCCATTTCGCCCACAAGCGTTTCTACGGTGGAGAGATTCTTGCTCTGTTCCCCGGCAGGGAAGACGTGGGTGCTGACCTCGTATCCGGCATCCTCCAGACTACGGGCAACGCGGCCTGCATAGAGCGGGTAGACGTTGGAATCCGTGATGAGCGCCGCCTTTCCGTCCAGACGTGCCCGATTGACCAGAAACCCGGTGGATTCAAGCGCCCCGTTGCCTACCTTGACATTGTAGGCATGGCGGCCGAGAGAGAGGGATACGTTCTCCATACCCTGCATTGTACGCTCCCCGCGACGGGAATCAAGACCCTATTGCGGCAGTAGGACTTTGACACCCAATTTTCTTGAGTTTTTGCTGCGAAATGATAGAATACGGGGAGAGTTTATGCCGGATGTTATTTTCCATTCGTTTCTGTCGACCATACCTGTATTTGTATTCTTTGCCATCGGCTGTTGGTTGCGATACAAGCGGGCGATTGAGCCGCAGCATGATAACGTCATCATGCAGCTTGCCATGGACGTGGGCTATCCCTGCCTGATTTTTCACAGCATCATGAAATACATGGTGGTGGAGGCGCACCCGGCCATCTCCACGGTCGGCTTTTCCCTGCAGGCGATTGGCTGCGGCTTTCTGGAGATGTCTGTGGGCGTGTTGGCGGCCTGGATGGTGGCGAGGGTGATGCGGTTGCGCATCGGTACAGGCTTGCGTACGTTCACCCTGACGGCGGGGGTTCAGAACTATGCGTTCTTCGTGATACCCATAGTGCAGATGCTCTTCAGCAGCGCGGGTGACCCCACTATGGGTGTGTTGTTCATTCACAATATGGGGTGTGAGATTTTTGTGTGGAGTGTGGGTGTCATCCTCATGTGCGGCGGTGCCGCCGATTTGCGGCTGGGTTTGCTGCTGCGCGGTCCTTTGCTGGCGGTCTGTGTTTCCCTCCTGCTGGCATGGAGCGGGTTGGGGCAGTATGTGGCGCTGCCACCGGTGATGAAAGCTGCGGAGATGATAGGCGCCGTTGCCACCCCCATCTGCCTGATTCTCTTCGGCTGCTCCATGTTTGATTTGTCTCGCAACTTTGTCTGGCGGCCGCGTATGCTGGCGGCGGGCATCGTTGCGCGCCTGGTGCTGGCTCCCGTCTGCATCCTGCTGCTGGCATGGCTGTTGCCGGTTGATCCCATCATCAAGCGTATCATGGTGATTCAGAGTGCCATTCCCAGTGCCGTCATTCCGGTAATTCTGGCCAAGCGCTTCGGCGGCATTCCGGAGGTGGGGACTCAAATCCTGCTGACCACGACAGTTTGTTCATTCATCACTCTTCCCATTTGGCTCACGGTGGGTAGTATGTATGTGGTGCCGCTTCTGGGGCATTGAAATACGGCTGCTTGCTTTGTAATGAAACATCCCCCGCAGGGAAACCTGTGGGGGATGTTGTTGAAGCGTTGAATGTCGGTTGCTTACTTGGCTTCGGCTTCCACCTCAGCGTAAGTGTCAGCGTAGGCCTTATCAGCAGCGGCCTTGGCAGCAGCGGCGGCCTTTTCGGCGATGTCGGTCTCCTCGTCGAGCTTGGCGGCGGCTTCTTCGTAAGCCTTCACTGCGGCAGCGTCGCCGGATTTGGCGGCATCATAGAGAGCCCAGAGGTTGAGCTTGGCCGTGGCAGCCTTGTGAGCCTCGGAGAAAGCGGCAGCGGCCGCATCCGTGGCAGCTTCATCCTCTGCGGAAGCCCAGGCGTGGGTGTAGCCCTGTACGTCATTCCAGTGACCGCGGGTGAAGTCCGGGAAGGTCACGGAGCAGTTGTTGTTGTCCATGGACAGGGAGCCAAGCTCTGCCAGACAGCACCACTCAGCCATGTCGTACACGTCCATATCCAGCGGCAGACCGTTCCGGAGGCAGTACACCATGCGCACGTCCATGAAGAAGTCCATGCCGCCGTGTCCGCCCACCTTCTCCGCCATTTCACCATACTTCTTGATGATGGGGTGGCGATAGGTTTCGCGCAGCTTCTTCATGTTCTCCTCGCTCATGAAGCTGTGGGAGTCAAGGTCTTCCAGGTCGGGAGCACCTGCTGTTTCCTGCATGTGGCCGCTCTCCAGCACAAAGCCCTCGATGGGGTACTTGTTGGCAAAGCCGCGAGTGCCGGTCAGCTGGAAGAGACGGTTGTAGGGCTGGGGATTCATCACGTTGTGCTGAATCTCCACCACCTTGCCGTTCTCTGTGCGCATGAGCGTGGTGGTGTGGTCACCGTTGCGGAACTCGGGGCAGGACTTGCCGGTTTTCTTCTCCACATACTCACGGCCGTGTACGGACTTGGTGTCCATGGCCACGAGGGTGCGGAAGCGGTCACCGCGATGGATGTTCATGACCTGAGCCACGGGGCCGAGACCGTGGGTGGCGTATACGTCACCGCGGTTTTCTTTGTTGTACTTCATGCGCCAGCCCAGCTTGTCGGGGTCATTGGCGGGGTTGACCCAGTAGTCGCCCCAGAACGGGTCGAGGTTGTGGATGTAAGCACCCTTGGCATAGAGTACTTCACCGAAGACGCCCTTCTGCGCCATGTTCAGAGCGTCCAGCTCGAACCAGTCGTAGCAGCAGTTCTCCAGAATCATGCAGTGCTTGCGGGTCTTTTCGGAAAGGTTGATGAGTTCCCAGCACTGGTCGAGGTTCATGGCGCTGGGTACCTCGATTGCGGTGTGCTTGCCGTTTTCCAGCGCACACTTAGCTACGGGGAAGTGGTGATCCCAGTCGGTGGCAACATACACCAAGTCAATGTCCGGGCGCTTGCAAAGTTCTTCATAGCCCTTTTCGCCCCAATAGATGGCGGCGGGAGCCATACCGGCCTTGCGGAGAGCTTTCTGGCATTTCTCAGCGCGTTCTTTCACATAGTCACAGAGAGCCACAACCTCCACACCGGGGATGTGGGTGAAACGGGTTACGGCACCGGGTCCGCGCATGCCGAGACCGACGAATGCAACGCGAACGGTCTTCAATTTGGGAGCCTTGAGCCCCACGACGTGCTGCTGTCCCTCAGGACGGGCGGGGGTCTCAACGACCAACGTGCCCTTGTCCCAATGCGTCTTGGTGGAAGACGACAGCGACTGAGCATTCAGGCCACTCACAGCAAAGAGTGCCAGCAATGCCAATGTTGCAATGTTTTTCAGTTTCATATTGTTAGATCGGGTTGTTCCTATCGGGGGTAAAATTCATTCCGGAGGGATGGCTTACCCCTTCAAAAGGCGAATCGGGTATATACTACCAAGTTCCGGCCGACAGGTCAAGCTCTAAGCGTGTCTCTGTCCGGGCAATCGCGTTGATTGAAAAGTGTAAAAACAAAAGCAACGCCCAAAAGTCTCCCAAAAAGTCTCCGA
>CAYYKC010000066.1:0-13813 GCA_964471605.1 uncultured Akkermansia sp.
TAAGAGTGCATTTTTTTCAAAAAGTGTTGCATTTGAACTTGCAATTCACCTAATTTTTTTCGAGTTTTCCCGGAATAATTCAAAGAACGGGAGCAAGAAGTCGGCATAGATGCGCGGACAACCGGGTGAAAAAGCCAATCGAATGCCAGTGCTGCGGGGTGAGAGGTCGGGCCTGTATCATATCATCGGTCAGGAGTTGGCTGATGCGGCTGGCGGCATCTGTATCCTCCATCAACAGGGTTAATTCAAAGTTCAGTCGGAGCGAGCGTTCATCCAGATTGGCGGTTCCGATGCAACAGACGGACTCGTCTGCCAGGGCTATTTTCTCATGCAGAAATCCGGGTGTGTAGGCCAGGAGCTGAATGCCGCTGTACGACAGCTCCGGCAGGTAGGTGAGGAGCGCCAGATTGGCCATGATGCTGTCACCTTTGCCCGGCACCAGAATGCGCACGTCAACACCCCGCAGCGCGGCAGCTGTCAAGGCCGCATAGACTGCGGTATTCGGGACAAAATAGGGGCTGGCCAGCCAGAGCCGCTGCCGTGCCCGATAGGCCATTTCCAGCAGGGTGAGTTCCCATGCATTGATAGGAACATCGTCCGGGCCGGACGGAATCAGGCGACATGTGACGGTTCCGGCTTCTTCCTGTTGCTGTGCCAGCTCGCTGATGTCCTCTCCGGTGGCGCGCTGCCAGTCCTCTGCAAAGGACAGCAGGCATTGGGCCACGATAGGGCCGCGGAGTCCGGCAAAGGTGTCCCGCCAATATGTTTTTCCCTGTTGACGGATATACTCCAAGCCCACGTTCAGGCTGCCGAGGTAGGCCAGAGTGCTGTCGATGATAACCAGTTTGCGGTGATTGCGATAGTTGATTCGCAGAAAGGAGCTCCACCAGAAACGTCGCCCGTTGAATGAGGCCACCCGAACCCCGGCTTTGGTCAGGGTACGCAGATAGCCGCGGGGAAGCTTGTGGGAGCCGATTTCATCGTAGATGACATGAACGCGCACGCCGGCCCGAGCCTTTCGAACCAGCAGACGGAGAAGGTTGTTGCCCACCCGGTCGTTCCGGATGATGAAAAACTCAACAAGGATGGAGTGGCGTGCGTTCTGAATGGCTTTGTACAGCGCTTCATAGGTATCGTTGCCGTCGCGCAGCAGCTGTACGCTGTTGCCGGAGCAGGAGGGTATGCCGGTTATTCCCGTGAGGGTCTGCCCCAGACTGCCGGGCTCATCCGGGCGAAGCCGGGCGCGTATGCCGCGCAGCATGGCGAATACAGAGTTTGTGGGAAGCCGCTCTTCCGTGTGGCGACGGATGCGTTCTGCACCCAATGCCAGATACAGGGGAATACAGAGGAGGGGAAGGAGATTCAGCCCCAGCATCCAGGCTAGCGTTCCCTGAGGCGAGTTCCTGCGCATCAGCGCATGAAGAGAAAATACAAAACCTGCCAAATGCAGCGCTGCCAGCCAGCCGGAGGCAGAGAAGAAACTTGCCTCATCGATGAAAGAAAATTCCTGAACGTTGTAGGCAATCATCGTGGCGTTTTTTCCTCTGCTGCCGTTACGCTCGCCTTCGGTTCTTTTCTGCCATTTCTCATGATGCGATCCAGCGTGAACTTCCACTGTATATCCTCAATATTGCCATGAATGACGATATCAATCAGGAAGTCCGACAGGAAGGTAATGGGGGCGATGATGAGGGTAGGAACGCTTGATATCTGTGGCCAGAGATTGCCCCGTATATCGAGCGTGTCCAGATTCAGGCGCAGGTTCACGTCCACATCCAGATTGTAACCGGAAGCGTGCATGTCGCGGGTGTAGAGGTAACCGTTCAGAATATCAAACTTGAGGGAGGCATTCTGAATGTTGTAACTCATGAAGTGGTTGGCAAACGGGACATAGCGACTGGATTCATCAACTTTGGAGATGGCGGAGTCGGTCGTGTCGGTGAAAGCGGAGAGGAAGCGGGAAATCATGCCGGGTTTGTCCTCCTCAGCCGGTGTCGGTTCTTTCCCGGTGACTTTCCGCTGCAGACTGGACAGTTGCCCCGGCAGGTCAGAGATAAGCGAGCCGACAGGCTGGAAAATCCCGAGTTCCATGAGGTTGCCATCTCGTATGGTGGCGCTGCCGTATGCCTTGATGTCCTTTACCTCAGATGTGGGGGAGCGGAAGCGGATGTTGGCGTTGCACAGTGCCGGGCTCAGCGTAGTTTTGTAGGCTTTGCCGATGAGGCTCAAATCCATATTGTTGGCCGTCAGCTGTCCGTCAAATGAGGTGCTCTTGCCGGAAATGCCTATCTTGACGGCTCCATTCAGCACGCCTCCCCAGGTGCGTGCGTTCATTTTATCCAGGAACACGAAATCATCGCTCAGATTGACAAAGCCGGAGAATCGTTCCAACGGAATTGTTGTACCGAGAAAGTTGAACGCCGCGCCGGTGGCAGACTCTGCGCGAATGAGTCCGCTGATGGGAACCTGACTTCTTTTGGAAATAGGGAACTCGCAGCGTGTGGTGGTTACATCAACGGGATATTGCAGCTTGATGTCCTGCATGAACTCCTGTAACGGTGCGAAATACATGCCGAATGCATAATCCGGGTAGGCTTTTCCCACCAGATTGTTGAGGACAATGCCGTTGTTGTCGAGGTCAAAAACGATGGATTCACCCCGGATGATGCTGCTGCGAGTTCCTTTGCTGATGTTGCGGCGTTTCAGCCACGGGCGGTTGTCGTAGTCCAGATAGGGATTTTTGAGAACGACCTGCATCTTTTCCTCGGCGGGGGAGCCATCCGGGTTTTTACGGTCCATTCGGACATCCACATAGACGTCACAGCTTGCACAGAAAACGCGGGAATACGGGTTTTTGCCCATATCCTTGCGGAGCTGCTCGCCGATGATGTTCCCGTTGCTGTCCTTGACATCTTCAATGGCTCCGATGAGGAAATCCGTGTTGCGGATATCGGCCTTGCAGAAAGAGTTCACAACGATACCATTGTCATATTCCACACGGGTTGCAATATCAGATACCGTCACTTTGGATTCTGCATCAAAACGGAAATCGCGCATGATGCTGTGAGCGTCCTCATCATCTATCAGGGCATCAATGACATTGACCGCAATGGTATTGTGTCCATTGGTGATGTTGCAGTAGCGGTAGAGGTCGCCCGATATGTCTGCCGTAAAAGTTCCCGTCTGATGTTGAAGTTCCAACTTGCCGGAATAGAGCAGGGCATCATCCTTGCTGTGAATCCCGGTGGCGAGCTTTATCTCCAGCGGAATTCTCGTTCCTCTGTTGACAATCAGTGTTTGGGGCGTACGCACCAGAGATGGTATATGGAGCTCTAATTGGGTGTTGCCGAGTTGCCCGGTGTTGACATTGATGCTTCCGCTTGTGCTCAGTGTCAGCGTTTCCGGTAACTCGATTGCTGAGGGAAGTGCGTCTAAGTGCTGCAGGAGGGGAGCAAATGGCAGCAGCGGAAAGTCCGTTTTGCTCAGCGAAAACTCCAGGAGGCCGTCCTGCTCAATGTCGGCGTAATTCAGCAACAGCTGAGTGTTAAAGCCTTTCTCCTGAATGTTCATTGACAGGTTGAGCCCGGCTTCATACATTTGTTCATGGGCTACGGAGAGCTGTATATCAGTTGCTATGGGCTGTTCTTCGTAGACCAATTGTCCGATGCGAGCTTCTGCATCGGATTGTACCAGTAGTTCCTCCCACCGTTTGTCGCAGCTTAAGTTACGCAGATTATTGACAGAGAAGGAAAGATTGCTGATGCGGGACTCTCCTGCGGTGAGCGTTGCGGCTTTGGCTTCCGCCTTTGCCTGTGCAATACGCAGGCTGTTTTCCCATTGTGTGCCGTCCGCGCTCACGCCATTCAGTTGAAATGCAGCGTTTATTCCCGTGGCGGAGAAGTTTTTGCTTGTTTCAACTTTATCCAGTTTGAGGGAAAGGCTCAGGTTATCGAGACGAAGTTGGCTGCTGCTGAGCGTGGGGTGTTCAATTCCCGAGGCTTTCAGTTGCAGCTCCGGGGAGGTGAGGCGTATATCCTCATAGCGCAGGGAATCCAGCCGGACGGTAAGCTTCTGAATTTCTTTCAGAGAGGGAATTAAATCCACCAGTCTGGAGATGCCGGGTTTAAACTCTTTCACGCTGAGCAGGGTGGCGAGCTCAACCTCCAGCCTGCCGCCCGGGGTGAGATAGTCCGGCATCGGAATGGGGTGGCCGTAGATTCCCTCTGCCAGTTGGTGCAGGGTATTGATGGGGATGGAAACCGTTGCCTGAGCATCTGCCCGTTCATTGCCGGATAGAGCAGACATGTTGATGTTGCCGTCAGGCAGGGTGAGACTCAGGTTGTCGATGTTGAATCTTCCGTCCGAAAGAAGAAAGGAAAGCTCGAACGTGTCTACTTTCGCCTCGCCGATGAAGAAGTCACGCTGCAGGGCATTGCCGCGCAGGGAAATGTTATTGAGCGCATAGTCTTCTGCGAACTCTATCTGCCCCCGGAGTTTGATGGTGGGGGATTTTTCCGCATCGGCACAGAGTCTGGACAGCAGGGAATCCTTCTGGGAGGCGTCAATCATCTCCACTATCTGTGCAATGGCCGCCGTGCTGCGCAGGTCGAAGGTAAGTCGGCGGTCGGGTAAATCGTATGAGCCTTGCAGGGAAACTTCCGTTTTAGGATTCTCTGTGGCAAAGTTGAGGTGGTCGATGCTCAGCGTATCATCTTCATATCGCAGGGCCAGCGAAGCATCCCGAAAATGCATGCCCTCGTGTCGGAACGTCGGGACTTCTGCCTTTATCTCTGCTGTCGGCTTTTGATTTCGGTATCGGAGCCTGATGTCAAGCCGGGGAAAATCATGACCTTTCCATCCCTGTTGGGCGATGAGCTCATTCACCTGTCGGAGATGGGGTTGTATCGGTTTCAGGTATTCATCCAGTCGTTCTGTCGGAATGGCATTATCTGCTTCCGTTTCGCCGATAGTGTCCCAAATCTGCTCCGGCAGCTGAAAGGCTCCACGGAATTTGACGCCTATGCCCTGCAGCGTTGCCGAAGAGGTGATGCCAAGTCGCCGCCCCCGATTGTAGAGATTAAGTTGCGTGTCGGCATCACTTAATTGCGTGGGTTGACCATTCGGAGAATCTGTTGGCAAAACAGCGTTCAATCCGAGCAGATGGACGTTATCCGGCAGGTAATTGCCCTGCAATAATTCAAACACGCTGAATGATACCTGAAGCTTGCGCAGCGTGATGCTAGCCGTTTCCTCTCCGAGCGGGGCTGAGAGCTGAACATCCAGAGCCTTGACTGCCAGCCCGGAAGCCGGAGCCAGTTTCAGCTTGCCCAAGCGGAGGGTAAGTCCGTAAGGGGCGGCTTCCTGTTCAATCTTGCGGAGAACAAAACCGGGAAGCCCGGCAATGCTCAACCAGGCAATGGTGAAGCATACCATGACAATCACCACCAGACAGAGTGCCGGGAAGATGGTTCCAACTCGCCTGATGGTGATTTTGCGTGCCATGGATGGACTTTGGTGTGTGGTTAAATCTCAGGGTCTGACTCGCCCTCAGGTAATGGTGGCGCCTTGGGGAGATTTTGTTCAATATCATCCAGAAGGTTGACCATGCTGACACCTCGACGAGCCGAATCGTCGTGACGGAAGGTTAGCTTCGGCGTGTTTCGCATCACAACGCGTCGGCTGACCGCCCGCTGGATATCCCCACGCTTGCGGGAGAGTTTTTCGATGACCTGAGCGGGGGCCATGCGCCCGACAACGCCGACCCAAACGCGGCCTTCTTTCAAGTCCTCGGTGATTTCTACATCGAGGATGGAGACGATGGTTCCGGGCCATTCAAACTCCTTCTGGACGAAGGTGCCGATTTCCCGCTTCATCAGCTCATTGACTTTATCGAGACGACGTGATGCCATGAACGGATGTGTGAATTACAGGGTTTGTTTAATCTTCTCAAGCGTGTAGCACTCGATGATATCGCCCTCTTCGTAGTCGTTGTATTCGGCAAGGCGGATACCGCATTCCAGACCGCTCTTGACTTCTTCCACTTCGTCCTGGAAGCGGCGGAGGGTCGACATCTTGCCGTCGAATACCACCTGACCGTCGCGCAGGACTCGGGCTTCTGCCGTGCGGAGCATCTTGCCGTCGGACACATAGGAACCGGCAGCCTTGCCCTTGTTGAGCTTGAATACCTGGCGGATTTCGGCATGGCCAAGCACCGTTTCGCGGGTCTCCGGCTCCAGCAGGCCAAGCATGGCATCCTTCACCTGGTCAATCAACTCGTACACGATGGAGAATATCTTTACCTGAACGCCTTCGCGCTTCACGGCTTTCACCGCATTGGTTTCCACCTTCACGTTGAAGCCCAGAATCACAGCGTTGGAGGAGGAGGCCAGCAGGACATCGCTCTCAGAGATGGGGCCGGCGGCTGCACCGATGAATTCGCATTCCACCTTCTCGCTCTCAATGTCCATGATGGCTTTCCTGATGGCTTCCACGGAACCCTGCACGTCGCCCTTGAGGTAGAGCTTGAGCACGGCTTTCTGGCTGCCTTCGCCCATCATGGCCAGGATGTCTTCCATGCGGGAGCGCTTGGGTGCGGTCAGACGCTGCTGGCGCAGCTCTTCCTGGCGCTCGGTGGAAAGCTTACGGGCGGCACGCTCGTTCTCCATTTCCACCAGCTCATCACCCACGTTCGGGGTCTCGATGAAACCGGAGACTTCTGCCGGCATACCGGGGGTCACTTTCTTGATGGACTTGCCCTGGTCGTTCATGAGGGTCTTCACCTTGCCGGAGAAGGGACCGCAGATGAAAGGCATGCCGACCTTGAGGGTGCCACTCTGGACGATGACGGTGGCAGAGCTTCCCTTGCCCTGTTCCATGCGGGCCTCAATGATGGAGGCGCGGCAGTTGGCTTTCGGATTGGCCTTGAGCTCCAGCACTTCCGCCTGGAGACAGAGCAAATCAAGCAGGTCGTCAATGCCGTCACCCGTGTGAGCCGATACGTCCACGCACTCGACCTCACCACCGAAATCCGTGGGCATGAGGTTGTGCTCCATGAGCTGGGTACGCACGCGCATTGGGTCAGCCGTGGGCAGGTCGCACTTGTTAACGGCCACAATGATGGTCTTGCCGGCTGCCTGTGCGTGCATGATGGCTTCCTTTGTCTGCGGCATGATACCGTCGTTGGCGGCTACCACCAGCACAACGATATCCGTTACGTCGGCACCGCGTGCACGCATTTCAGTGAAGATGGCGTGACCGGGGGTGTCGATGAAGGTGAGCATCTGGTCGTTGTGTTTGACCGTGTAGGCACCGATGTGCTGCGTGATGCCGCCGGCTTCGCCGGAGACAACGCGGGTGCGGCGGATGTAGTCCAGCAGAGAGGTTTTACCGTGGTCTACATGACCCATCACCGTGATGATGGGGGTACGAACTTTCAGCGCGTCCTCCGGCTCTTCCTCGATGGCAACGGCTTCGGGCTCCTTGATTTCCTCCACGGGGGCTTTCACACCGGCACCCTTTTCGCGCTTGACGCGCTCATAGGTGAATCCGTGTTTCTCGCAGAGAGCGGCCACCTGGTCGCTGTCGAGGACGGTGCCGGGATTGGCGAACACGCCCATGGGCATCAGCTCGGCAATCAGCTTAAAGGGTTTGAGCCCCATGTGAGCGGCCAAATCGGCCACGGAGATGGGCGCTTTGATGTTCATGACTTTGCTCTCATCTCCGTCGGGAGTCGGTGCAGGCTTAGCTGCTGCTGGCGCCGGCTTGGCTGCGGCCGTAGCCGCCGGTTTCGCAGCAACGGGGGCAGGCTTGGCAGCTGCCGGAACAGGCTTGGACTCAGTCGGAGTAGCTTTTGCCGCAGGCTGCTTCTTCTCCGGTTTTTTGGGGGAGAGAAGGTCAAGCGCGGGCTTGCGGGCGTTTTTCTTCTCTGCACTCTTGGGTGCAGGGGTCTTCTCCGCTGCTTTCGCAGCAGGGGCGGCTTTCTTTTTGCGGCTGCCGCCGAGGAGGTCGAGCACCTCCGGTTTTTTGTTCGATTGTTCAGCCATGTGAAAAAGGGGGTATATCAGCAGAGTGCTTTAGCTTTAGCGATAATATCACGTGCCTCTTCCTCGGAAATGAGGAGGGCTTCCATCAGGTCTTCTTCCTGAGCGTAGGAGGCGATGACATCCACGGAGGTGAAGCCGGCAGAAATCATGGCGGCGGCCAGGGAGTCCGTGACGCCGAGCTGTGTGCTCAACTCATCAGCGCCCTTGCGGGCTTCGGTTTCAACCTTTGTTTGTTCGTTGTACGGCTCCACGCGCACGTCCCAACGCTGCTCCGGTGTGGAAATGAGACGGGCTGTCAGGCGCACGTTCTGCCCCTTGCGGCCCTTAGCCTTGGCGGCTGCCTTGTCGTCCTCCACCAGCACGGTGACAACACGGGCTTCCTCATCCACGATTACCTTGACCGGTTCAATGGGGGCAAGAGACTCTGTCACCATGACAGCCTTGTCATCGGTGTATTCCAGAATGTCAATCTTTTCCCGGCTCAACACGTTGACCACGCTCTTGACGCGAGTGCCGCGCATGCCGACACAGGCGCCCACGGGGTCAACATTCGGGTCTTCACTGCGCACCACCATCTTTGTGCGGTAGCCGGGCTCACGCACGATGTTGAGAATCTCAACGGTGTGGTCAGCAATTTCCTGAACCTCACTTTCAAAGAGACGGCGCACCAGATTGGGATGGCTGCGGGAGAGAATCAGCTCATTACCGCGTACACCATCGCGCACTTCCTGAATGTAGAAGCGCATGCGGTCATCCTTGTTGTATTCCTCTCCGGGGATACGCTGCTTCGGCGGGACAATACCTTCGAACTTCTCGACTTTCACCACCACGTCACCCTTTTCGTAGCGGACTACGGTGCCGGTCACCAGCTCACCGATACGGTCGCTGAATTCCTCGGCCAGCATTTCCTGCTCTGCCTTGCGAATACGCTGCTGCATGGTCTGGCGGGCTGTCTGCACGGCGATGCGTCCGAAATCCTTGGGGGTGATGTTGACGGAGATGGTGTCGCCGGGCTGGAGGTCTTTGCCGGCAGCCTGTACAACGGAAAGCTTCACCTCGTTGAAGGCATCCGTCATCTCATCGTCGTTTACCACGGTCATGTCTGCCTTGATTTTTACCGTGCCTTTCTGTGTGTTGATGACAGCACGGATATTGCGGATACGGTCGGAACCGGGAACCATCTTGGCGTAGGCAGTCAGGAAAGACGCTTCGAGAGCCTGAATAACGCGCTCGCGTGTCAGGTCTTTCTCGCGTACATAATAATCAATCAGGGCTGTGATATCGGTGGTGGCCATGTTTTTGCTGGTGTTTGGTGGTGAGTAGTCTACAAAAAAAGAGCGGGTCACCGACCCGCTCCAATCTCATTGCAGACCGGAACTTGTACGCGCGAAATGTATCACGAAAAGACGGCTTTGTCAAGCTTATAGTTTGAAAAATCAGCGCTTTTGTTATTGCAGAGGGTGGTGATATACCGGGAGGTGCATCGAGACATGAAAGAAATCGCCCTGTCATCGGGGGATAGGGATGACAGGGCGATTCGGCAAATCGGAGACGGTCATCAGGCTGTCGTGACTTTGTCTGCCTTGTGGATGAGATCGGCCTCTCGCTTGACGCGCACCTGAAGGTCGGCCAAGGTGTTCATATAGTAGATGTAGGCATCATAAGGAGAGGGGTAGGGGGTGAAGCCGTTGCTCTTTTCCATGTAGTGGAAGTGGTCAGCGCTTTGCAGCTTGCGCCATACGTGAATCATATCACGGTCTTCACTGGCCTTGACGGCTTTCTCCAAATCGTAGATTTTCTTGATGGCCTCCTGCTGCATCACGTTGCCGTTCCAGTGGGTGGTGGTGCCGTAGGTGGAGCAGGTGATGGGGTTCGGACAATCAATCGTGCCGACGGAGGGGAACTCTCGCACCGCTTCCGTAGGTGTCATGAATGTCTCTCCGTTGAAGAGAGCGGCAGAAATCATGGTGCGCCAGAACTCAAAGACTCCCGTGGTGTCGGCCTGACGCTCGCCGAGCGTTTCGTAGTCCATGGAGAGGTTGACCACCTGTCCCTGCTGCTGTGCCAGCCACCCGGCAAAGGTGTAGGGAGAAAGTGGGTATTCACTCCAGGTCGGATCCGTGCGGCGATTGGCCAAATCGTTGGACAGGTGACGGTTTCGGATAAGTGTCTTCGTCTTGGCGATGAGGGGGGCGCACTGGAGGTCGTTCGTGTGGCGGTTGGACATCATGCGGCTGTTGCCGTCGGCCATGACACCCTCGAATCCCATGTCATACGCCTGCGCGGCAATGGCGTTGGAATAGAGCATGCCCGTGTTCCAGAGAACGGTGGGACGCTGTCCGAACAGCTTCTCGATGAGGTCCATGTGCTCCTCCACCTGCTCGGCGAATTCCTCCGTGGAGTAGAGGGAGGCCAGCGAGGCGTAGTACGGCATGGCCAGGAACTCCACACATCCGGTGTCGGCCAGTTCGCGGAAAGAATCGATGAGGTCCGGGCGGTGATAGTGCGCCTGCTCCAGAATGACACCGGAGAGGGCGAGGGCAAACTTGAATTTGCCGTCAGAAAGCTCGATGAGCTGCTTCATCATGCTGTTGGCGCGGAGGTAGCAGCGCTCTGCCACCTCACTGAGCACGCGTCCGTTCATGCGGTCATCTTCATAGAATGCGTGTTCGCCAATCTTGAAGAAGTCGTAGGGAATCAGACGGTTGGGCTGATGAGCGTGAAAGGTGAGGGTAATGTTCATATCCTTTTCTGCGGGGGATAAGGGGTTACCAGCCGAGGACGTGCTTGTACACGCGAATCATCTTGTCGGCAGCCGTTTCCCAGTTGGAGTTCTTGATGTCCTGAGCACTCTGCTCCGCCACCTTCTTGTAGAGCTCCTCATCCGTGATGAGGTCTACAATATGTTTGGCCATCATGTTGACATCCCAGAAGTCGGCCTTGAGAGCGCCCTTCATGACCTCTGCCACGCCGCTTTGCTTGGAGATGACGGCGGGGATGTTGAACTGGGCTGCCTCCAGAGCGGAAAGCCCGAAAGGCTCGGAGACGGAGGGCATGCAGTACACGTCCGTCATGGAGAGCAACTCGTTGACTTTCTGCTTGTTGAGGAACCCGGTGAAGTGGAACTTGTCGCCCACCCCATGGAAAGCACCCGTCTCGATAAGCTGACGGAGCTTTTCACCCGTGCCGGCCATGACGAAGCGGACGTTGTCCGTCTGCTCCAGCACCTTGGCCGCAATCTGCAGGAAGAACTCCGGCCCTTTCTGCGCCGTGAGACGGCCGAGGAAAAGCACGAGCTTTTCCGGGAACTTCTTCTTGCTGTGGAAGACATGCACCGGGTCAGCGCCATTGTGGACGGGGAAAATCTTGGCAGGGTCAATACCGTAGTGTCCGGCAGCCACCGTGCCCGTGTATTTGGAGACGGGGATGACGGCGTCAGCCTGCTCCATGCCGTATTTCTCAATGTCGTAAATCCAGCCGCGGGCATCTGCGCCGGCTCGGTCGAACTGGGAAGCGTGCAGATGCACCACCAGCGGTTTGCCTGTGGCCTTTTTCACCTCCACACCCGCCAGATAAGTCATCCAGTCGTGTGCATGAACCACATCGAAATCGTAGTTGCGGGCCATGACCGCGCAGATTTTGGAGAACTCAATGACCTTGCGGGCCAAATCGCCTGCATAGAGGTCTTCTTTTCCGGTGAATAGCTCCAAATCGGCTTTGTGCACACGGGAGAAGAGCAGCTTGCCTTCCTTCGTGAAGGTGATGTTGCCGGGAGTCCCCTCCTCGCACGCGTAGGGGTCAAGATTGATCGGAGCCTTGCCGACCACGGTGAAACTCTCGTATGTGTACCCCTCCTCGAGCGTTTCCATCTGCTCGTGTTTGAGCGTGTTGATGCCGGTGAGGGAAAAACCGTCGTAACTGGCCTCGGGCGCAGCCTTGGGAACAATGACGGAAAGATCCACCTTGGAGGCCAGAGCTCTAGAGATGCCCATGCAGGCCACACCGAGTCCGCCGTTGATGAGCGGCGGGAACTCCCAACCCAGTTTCAGTACCTTGATTTTTCTCATAATGCTCTGTTTGTTATATAAATAGGAATGCGGGCGCACTTCGCCCGGTATCGGCCTTATTTAACCTCAACGAAAGTGATTTGTCCAGTCTAAACTCCGTTCAAAATTCCACAAAACATGTCACGCAAACCTGAGCGTGCGTGCGGTGGAATGCGGGGAGGAGATGCATCATGCCTCTTCGTTGTTGGCCTTGCGGATGTCTTCCAGCGCGGCTATGAAGTCATCCAGTATTTCGGCCGGCACCATGATACGATCTCGGTTGGAACTCACTTTCTCCGTAATGCGCACCACGCGTCCTCTGGCGTTGGCCTTGAGGTCAATATAGAACGTCTTTCGGTCCGCAATGATTTTTTCCGTGCAAATGATATCGTCGTCCACTGTCATGTATCGGCTTTTGTTGTGAAATAGCCGTTCACTAGCGAGTATAGCACAGAGCAGTCGTTAGTCAACTATCAAATCATATTTTTCATCTCGAGGGGGGGAGGTTTTGAAATCGGCTCGGATGGAGCGAAAACTCACGGAGAGGACACGCGCAGGTAAATCCACTCACTATCGTCCTGCGGACGGATGATATAGCGCTGCGCTCCATCGTTGTCAGGCAGGCGTGTATAGAAGCAAGGGGTATACTGTGCCGGGCAATACTCGTATTCGAGTATGCGGAATGACGTGTGCCTGTCCATGGGCCGCCATTTACACCCGGGAAAGCTGTCAGCTAGCCATTTTTCAGCATCTGACTGTGAGGCGCGGGCGAAGATGAGTAATTCGGAGTTTGTGTAGCCCAGGCACCCGCGTATTTCGGAGCCCTCCGGCGGTGCCGTGCCAAGCAGAGTTCGCAGAAGTGTGCTGTTGAGCTCAGGGCATTGGCTCGGTGAGGTGTAAGTGTTGAGCCTGTTGACTCCTGTCGGGTTCAGGGGATTGAACCCCGGCCCCTTGTAGCGCCATATATTGCCCCAGTCGCTACACGTCTGTACTGCGCCGGAGGCATTACTGTCGGCGGCCGACCGCAGGTGCAGAAGGTAAGCCCCGCCAAAAAACAGGTTGAGCACCACGATACACGCATACAGACAACGCAGCAGAAGAGAAGAGGGGATGAGTGCTCGTTTCAAGCGCATCAGTGTCCACAGCAGGAGCAGGCTCAGCACCATGAACACGCCGCACACGCTCGTTGCATGCAGTTCCTGCCAGCTGCCCTGCACGCTGCACAACTGCACGGCTCCCACCATGGCACATAATGCGTCTACCCAGGGCCACTCCATACGTCTTAATATTCCTCGCCGCTCTGCCAAATCCCCCAACGCACACAGCCCCCACGCCAATGCATAACCCGGTATAGGGCTGCAGAGCATGGACAGCCCGGTCGTCAACATCAGCGGGAACAACCAGATAATGTAGTCCCACCCGGTCAACTGCGGTACATGGATTCCGGCCGGAATGCAGATGCTCAACGCACCTGCTACCGGCCACACCGCCAGAAGCCATCCCAGACAGCGGTAACCGGTTGTCAACGGTTGTGCCTGCGGGCGAGCTTTCACATTGGGCGAGATGGTCGGGTGGGCGGGAGTTTGCTGTTGCTTGCAGGACATGATACAGGGTGGCTCTTCCGCATGGCATGATAGCTGATATGCCTATAGAAGTCAAGGTTCATATTGCAGGGCAGACGCATTAGAAAGTTCGTGTCATGCTCTCACGCCGAAAATACACGGT
>CAYYKC010000067.1:0-13670 GCA_964471605.1 uncultured Akkermansia sp.
TTTATTTTGAGGCAACCACCCCCTTGGGTTCGATTTTATTTTGAGGCAATACGCGGAAACGCGGTGCTCTATGTCCAGGAGCTTGGCTTTCAATTCTTTTCCGCCAAGGTAGTTGCCGGGCGGGCGGGAAACGGGAACAACCCGGTGACAGGGGATAAGCAGAGGCAGGGGATTGCCGGCACAGATTTGACCCACTGCCCGCGCCGGGCCAAGTGAACCGTAAGTGGCGGTTGAGCCGTAAGGAATGGCGGCGATTGCCCGCAGGATTTTTCCTGCGAAGCCTGTGCTTTCCGGGAGGTGAAGAGGCAGTTGAAAGCGCTGTCGTTTCCCGGCCAGATATTCCTCTATCTGCGTAAAGGCGGTCTCCGCTAGGCTGCCCGGTGCAGGGGGAGGTGCGGCCACGGCCTGACAGGGGAGCTGCAGGGCGCAGATGGCATCTTCCGTACACAGCAGGGTGATGCGGCCGATGGCGGTGTCACGGCTGCTTGCTGTCAGCTTGGTCTGCAAACTCATTGGCTGAGGTCTTGTGGAGGCTGCGCACCAGCAGGATGGGCAGCCCGAATACCAGCAGAAGCACCAGAGGAATGAATACGTAGAGGTAGAGGCGCAGATAGAGGGTACAGTCTGCGTCCCCGGCCTCGCTGCCCTCCCGCCACCAGCGGTAGGTTTCTGTGGGCCCCCAGCGCAGCCCGGAGAAGGGAATCAGATGAAGAAGCCCACGACGCGCCATGGCGGCGGCCAGCCCTCTGTCGGAGGCCATGATGTAGTAATCATTTGCGAGGCCGGATTCGCCGATGCTGTCGTAGTATTTTGCCAGCTCGTAGGGCGCAAAGGGGGAGCGGAGCTGCTCGGCTGCGCGCTGGAGGTAGTTCAGCCCGGTGGATTCATCTTTCTCCACGCCTTTGCCGTAGAGCATCATCGTGCCGGCCTGAACGGCGGCATCCGCATGCCCCATGGAGGCTGCGCGGCGGAACTCCGCGAGGGCTTCAGCAGCGTTTCCGGCTTCCTGATGCCGCCAGCCCACGTGATAGATGGCTGCGGGCAAATTCTGCGCAGCGGCCTTTTCCAGATAATGCAGAGCGGTTTTTTCATCTTTTGCCACGCCTTTGCCGGTGAGCAGCGCATCCGCGACGACATAGGCCATCTGCGCGTCCTCGCCTTTGTCTGCCAGCAACCGGGCGTAGCGGAGGGCTTTGGTCTCATCTGCCGGGATTCCTGAGCCCTTGGTATAGGTCTTGAAGAGTTGGTAGGCGGCGGGGAGACACCCTTGCTCTGCAGCCTGTTCCATGCGGGCGATTCCCTCCTGTTGCTGTGCCGGGACACCGAGCCCGTTCTGCTCTAGGTATCCCTGCCAGTACAGGGCTTCTGCATTGCCGGACTCGGCCTGTTTTTTGTAGAGGGAATAAGCGCGGGCGTAGGCGACTCGGGCATCTGCCGCATTACCGGCCTTGGTCAGCAGCTCACCGATGATGTAGGCTGCGGAGGGTTCGCCTGCTTCGGAGGCCCGGGTGAACCAGCGGATGGCTTCCGCATTGTCCGGCTTGACGTAGGAATCGCCCGTCATGTAGGCTCGCCCCACCAGCCAGGCAGCCTTGGCATCCCCGGCTTCTGCCTTTTCCCTGAGCTGGTCAATGAACTTCTGTGCCCAGGCGCGCGCCTGCTCCATGTGGCCTTTGAGGGCGTAACGAAGATAGACCTGACGGGTGGCACCGGGATTACCGCCTTCGGCATCTGCTTTCAGTTCGGTCAGATTGGCCTCCAGTGCGGCATCGTCAGACACTAGGGAGGAAGCTGCCAGCGGAAGCGCCGAAAGCAGGGTCAGCAATACGGAACGGAAAGGACGGGGAAGGTGCATGGAAGTACGTTTGTTTGACAACCGGGATGTGGTCGGTGTTGAAAAAAACTACCCCGGCATCGGGTGCCGGGGATAGGAAAAAGTGGCAGGTTTACTCGCCGCGACGGAAACCGCCGTTGCTGCGGCGTGGCCCGCCGAAGCTCTTGCGCGGACCGCCGAATGATTTTCTCGCACCGCCGTCAAAGGAACGGCGCTCGCCAAAAGACTGGCGGTCGCGGTCACCGAAAGAACGGCGCTCGCCAAAAGACTGGCGGTCGCGGTCACCGAAAGAACGGCGCTCGCCAAAGGGCTTGCGGTTGCGGTCGCCGAAGGAGCGGCGCTCGCCAAAGGACTGACGGTCGCGGTCGCCGAAAGAACGGCGCTCGCCAAAGGACTGACGGTCGCGGTCACCGAAGGAACGGCGCTCCCCAAAGGGCTTGCGGTCACGGTCACCGAAGGAACGGCGCTCCCCAAAGGGTTTGCGGTCGCGGTCACCGAAGGAACGGCGCTCGCCAAAGGGCTTGCGGTCGCGGTCACCGAAAGAACGGCGCTCACCGAAATCGCGCTTGTTGCGCGGGGCGCGGCCGAACGGACGGCGGGAATCCTCGCGCTCCGGTTCAAAGGATTCACCGGAATCGAACTTGGTGGCGAATCCCAGAGCTTCCTCTTCCGTCTCGAAGTCAGCGGGGTTGAAGACATAGCCCTCATCCTCGTCCTCCTGCTTGCCGGGAACAACGGGCTTGCGGGGGGGGAAGACCTGCTTGGCACCCATGAGCCCCTTGCGGCGGCGGGGGTTCGTGGTGGCTTCCGTAATCTGCTCCGGGGTCAGCAGGGTGCAGTGGCCGGGCTCCAGATCGCCGCCCCAGAGGGAACCGATGCGCACGCGCACCAGCTTGCGTACGCGCAGACCGAGACAGGAGAACATCTGGCGCACCTGGCGCTTGAGCCCCTGTTCCAGCACCACGCAGGCGCGGCGGGCAGACAGTCGGGACACGTACTTGGCCTTGGCCTGACCCTCCGGGATGCGTACTCCCTTGAGCAGTTGCAGCAGTACACTGCTGTCGAAGGCCTGATCAAGCGTGACCCAATACTCCTTTTCAATACCGCCGCTCGGGTGGGCTATGTTCTGGGACAGAACGCCGTTATTGGTAAAAATCAGCAGACCCTCGCTGTCGGCATCCAGCCGCCCGGTGTAGTTGGCATACCGGTATTTGGGCGGCAGCAGGTCATAGACCGTGCCGATGGCACCCTGTGCCTCACGGCTGCACACGTAGCCGCGCGGCTTGTTGAGCAGGATGGTCACTTCCTCCTTGGGGGTCGCATGGCGTCCGTCCACCTTCACGAAGTCGGTAGGCATTACACGCAGTCCGGGGGTGTCCACTTTCTTGCCGTTGACCTCCACGCGACCCTCCTCGATGAGACGGTCGGCGGCACGGCGGGATTCATACCCGCAGGAGGCCAGAAACTTGTTGAGGCGCACGCTCCCCTCCGGTGCTGCGGGGTAGGCATTCTCTTCTGTCATAACTTGTTCAATCAGTAAAAATCCTTGGATGAAAAGGAGCCTCCCGGTCATGACGTACCGTGAGGCTCCGGAAAATGTCTAATCGCTTACCAGCAGCGCAATCAGGACTCGAACTTGGTCTTGGGCAGACCAATCGGGCTCTGGCCTTCCTTCCACTGACCGCGTTCCTTCATGAGCTTGACGCGTTCGAAACGCTTGAGGACAGAGCGCTTGCCGCCTACGGTACCGGTAGCCTTAAGAGTGGAGTGCTTGGACATATCTTTGTGTTGTGTAAAGGTTAATTCCGCATCACTGCGGAGAAGTGGTTGGCGGTTTATACAGCATTATCTCCGAAAATGCAAGCCAAATTTTTGTCTTTTTTTCAATGTTGTGCAAAAAAAGGTTGGCATCATGCGCCTGTATGGGTGAAAGTCCGTCAGGGTGATGAGATTTTGCCTTGACAGCTTCGGCGAATAACAGTAGCATGTTTTTGTGCTGCTGAGTGCAGTTAAAACAACCATCAGACCAACATATACATATATGAAAAAGCATCTTTTCATCATGACTGTTGCAGCTGCCTCCCTGATGATGGCATCCTGCGAGTCCTTGGGCACGCTTAACCGTGTGAACAGCAACCAGGCCAACGTGGCTACCGCCTCCTATCCTGCCACGGTGGTGGGTGTGGTTAATACTACGATAGACACCTCCTCTACCGCCAAGAATCTGGGCACTATCGTCGGCGGCGCTCTGGGTGCCGGAGCCGGTCAGATGCTGGGTGGCGGCACCGGTCGTATCGTGTCTGCCGTTGGTTTCGGCGCTGTCGGTGCTTTGGCCGGTCGCTATGTGACCGATGCTGCCGGCAAGACTGCCGGTCAGACCGTGACGGTGCAGGTGGATGGCTCCAAGCAGATGTACACGGTCACTCAGCCCGTTTATGAGGAAGTGGGCTATATCTCCGTGGGCATGAAGGGTATCTTCCACTACGGTGGCAATAACTCCCGCTTTGTCCCCTACGGCCACTAAAGCTTTGTCCGAACTGTTCAATTATTGCTCTCTGCTGTGTTTGCGGCAGAGAGCTTTTTTTATTCTGCCAGATGGTTTTCGGTGTCTGCTGATAGGATAAGTACGGGATAAGTGTGGGATAAGTTGAAAAATGTTTCAAAATTATTATATTTAATGATTTGTGTTGAAAAACGAGCGGAAGTGTGCTATAATTCCGGCATGCTGAAAGAGGACAAGTACCCTGATTTTTACGAGACGTATCTGTATGCTGCGGAGCCGGATGTGACGGAGCGTGCGCTGTCCTGGGATATTGCTGTCGGCTTGCAGGCCGTGGATGGGCTGGAGGTGTCGGAATACCTGCGGGATGTGGCGGATGAGCACATCAACGGCTATATCTCCATGGATGAAGTGCAGCAGCGGGTGGCGGCGTACTATGCAGAGCATTCCAACCGCAGTGAGGCTGCGCGATCGGATGAGGCAGACAAAGTGGCGGCCAATATCGCGTCGTTGCTCAGCGAGCCGGCGTTCCATTTCAGTCCGGCGGGGCTGGCTTCCATCCACAAGCGACTCTTTCACAATGTGTTCAAGTTTGCCGGGCAGATGCGTACCTACAACATCACCAAGAAAGAATGGGTGCTGGAGGGCGATACCGTGCGCTATGCCCATGCAGCGGAGATTATCATGGCGCTGGACTATGATATGGAGAAAGAGAAGCGCTTTTCGTTCAAAGGGATTACACAGGACAAGCTCGTGGAACACGTTGCCCATTTCATTGCAGATATCTGGCAGGTGCATCCTTTCCCGGAGGGGAATACCCGCAGTACCGCTGTGTTCTGTATCAAGTACCTTCGCTATCTGGGTTTCCGTGTGACGAATCTGCCTTTTGCTCACCATGCGCGCTATTTCCGCGATGCTCTGGTGCGGGCTAACTACAATAATGCTCCTGCCGGTATCTGCGCTGACTACTCCTTCCTCATCAAGTTTTTCCGCAATCTTCTCCTGGGGGAGGAGCATGAGCTTAAAAGCCGTTTTCTCCATGTCCGGGCTGAGTCGACAGGACAAGCTCAGGATATGCACGGGGTAAGTACAGGACAAGTTGATGCGCCGCAGAATCCTTATGTTCAGGCGCTGGTGCAGGCGATGGGCGGGGAGCAGCTGTCTGTCCGCGAGATGATGCTTGCCCTCCGGCTGAAAGGCCGCGATAACTTCCTGAAGAAGTACCTGACCCCCGCTCTGACGGGCGGCTACCTCTGCATGCTTTATCCCGACAGCCCTCGCCATCCCCGCCAGAAATACCGCATCACCCCAAAAGGCGCATTGCTGCTTCAGGCCCGTTCCGTAGGGTAAAGGGAGGCTTGTCATGTGATTTGGGTAAAGAACTCGATAAATGCGATATTGTCGGGATAATATGTAGCAATATATCGCAACGTGTAGAATTATGCTTGACTACTGGGGGGGCTTTTGCGCTATATCTATAGCTGCATGAGCAACAAATTATCTACGGTCAGGTACTTCTTTCAAGTCCTGAGCAAAAGCGGTGTACGCGGCAAACTGAGCATCCTGATGGGCGTGCTGGCACTGGGCTACCTCATCTTCCCCATTGACCTCCTCCCGGATGTTCTCATCGGCCCCGGACAGATAGATGACCTCTTCGTCATTCTAGGTGCGCTTGGTTTTGCCGTGCAGACCTACAAGAAAAATCTGAACAACAAATAAAACCATGAGTAATGAGGAAAAACAGGAAGTGGTGACAGCGGTAACCTCCGCCCCGAAACCGCACTTCGGTATGTCGAAGGCGATTGCCGTGTTGGGAGTGGCGATGGTGCTTTTATGCGGATTTCTGGCGTATCTGGCCTATGATGCTTTTTATGTCGCCCCGAAGGAGACGGTAAAGACGATGTACAGTGATGCGAAAAGTTTCGTGAAAAATCTCCTGAAATCTTCCGGTCAGGCTACCGTAGAAGTTACAACCGGACCGGGACATGCGGTGATGGTGTACTCACTCTGGGAGAAGGAACAGAAAGTCTCTTATGAGTACTCCACCACATGGAGGGGGTCTACCAAGAGAATTAAACTGACCCGTACATATAAATGCTTCTATGGCGTAGATGCTTCATTGAAGGGAGTAGAGGCCTCCTGGGATTCGCCCGGCGTGCTGTGTCTTGATAAATTGGAGACAGCCCTTGTTAGCATGGAGCCGATAGGTAACATCAGGATAGAATGTGAAGATGGTCTTTGGAATAGACTGACGAAGGAGGACCATGAAGCCGCTCATAATGGCTTGCTGCGAACAGCTCGCCGGATTGCTGCAAACGATGCCGATGCTCTGCAGATTACAAAGCTGCGCTTTGAGAGGTTACTGTGGCCCAATTTGCCTGATGGATATAAACTCAGGCCGATGGATTGATAGAGCAGCCCCATCAGTTTCTCACCTCCTTTCCTTGCCATCCCGAGCCTCCCTTTCGGGATGGCAGATTTTTTGCCTCTGAAACCTAAATCCCCGGCATGATGATTTGTTGTAAAAAGTTGTTCTTTTATCGAAAAAGCTCCAAAAAGTGCGTTGCGGGGGATATAAAAGTGTACAAACAGCTTGACTAAGGGTAGTAAAAGAGATATAAAAGAAGCGTACTCGCTGCAAGGGAGTGGTTGAAAGATGCACCATTCTCCTGTGGAATTTCTCTCGGGAAACGGCGGGTGCAGCAATAAACCCTAAACACCATTTAAGAAGATGAAGAAAATGATGATGGCGCTTGCCGCCGTATGTGTAACCGCTGCCGGTCTTTCCATTGGTGCGACGATTGATACCGATTCACTCAAGGCTGAGTGCGGGTATCGTTGCCCTGTTTGTCAAGGAACCGGATTTCAGCCCAACACTAATGTTAATTGCTTCTCTTGCAAAGGAACCGGGCGAACCAGTTCCTACTAAAGCCTGAGAAAGAGAAATATACTCAACGGGCAGCAGCCGGGCGTTCCTTTGCTGCTGCCCGTTTTTTATCGCCATGCGTACGAGGCTGTTGATTTGTCTTGCATTGTTGATGAGCCTGTGCCGGGCAGATGAAGTGACGGCACAGCGGTATTATGATGCGACCTGTTCCGATGTACTGGCGTCGGATGCTCAGTTGGAGCGTTTCGTGCTGACCACGGAACATCCGAACGAGTTGTTGTTGGTGCGCGGCGATGCACGGAGCCGCATTTCCGTGCCGGAATTGGTGAATGCGGAGCGAGTTTTTTTTCAGGGGGATAGCTCGTTACTGGTATCCGGGCTTTCCCGACAGAGGCGTACCGCGCTGTATCGGTACAGAGAAGAATCCGGCGCGGTGGATGTCACGCCGGAGAATCTGCCGGACTGGTGCGTGCCCATCATGCCGGTGCAGCGCGGGCAGAAACATTTTTATCTGGCGCAGGCAGCCCCGCAACCCATGAGCGATGCCCCGCTTTACCTTTTGCGCTTGGAGGGAGAAAAGCCGAGTTGCTGCATGTTGTATCCTAACCGCAGCCATGCCACGGCGTATGCCCTGCGGAAAAACGGCACACCGCTTGCTCGCCTGAATTGGGCTGCGGACGGCAGCAAACAGATTTGCTATCGCCGCCCGGATGGCACGTTTTGCACGGCACTGCGTGCTGCAGCGTCAGATCGTCTCCAGCTGCTGGGAGCAGCCGGAGAACAGAGCGTGTATGTGGTGCATGATATCAACCGCGAAGGTGCCTGCCTGGCAGAACTGCATCTTCCCACCGGCTCGCTGAAAACCGTGGCTGATGCCGGGAGCGCGGATGTGACGGCCCCCTTTTTCTCTCCGAATGGAGAGTTGCTGGGATTCTGCGCTCTCCGGGAGAAGCTTGTCTACACCCCACTGCGCCCCTGCCCGATAGTGGAGCAACTGCAGCGCAGCCTGCCGCCGGATTGCGAGTGGATACCCCTGCAACTCTCGTTGGATGGCACACGACTCCTCCTCCGGCTCAGCCCGGCTGGGCAGCCACCGCGCCCCGCCATCTTCGATTCGGAGCGTGGGTTGAAAGAGCTCGCTGCTCCGAAGGATATTCCGCCTACTCGCCCGACTCACTTTGCAGAGTACCCGGCGCGGGACGGAACGCGCATCCCCGTCTATTACACCCTGCCGGAGGGCAGGGGACCCTTCCCGACCGTGCTCTTTGTTCACGGCGGACCCCGTGCCCGCACAGATGCCGGCTATGACTGGCGCGTGCAGTATCTGGTGAGCCAAGGGTATGCTGTGGCGCAGCCACAATTTCGCGGTTCCCGCGGCTGGGGAAAAAGCTTCATGCACGCCGGCAATCGCCAATGGGGCACAGGAGTTATGCAGACAGATGTGTACGACTGCATCCCCTGGTTGGCAGAGCAGGGCATAGCCGAGCGGGGGCGCATCGCCATTCTGGGCGGATCATACGGCGGCTATGCCGTCACCGCCGCGCTGTGTTTCAGCCCCGGTACCTTCGCCTGCGGCATCAGCCTGTTCGGCCCGCAGGATTTATTGCTTCATCTCCGGCAGATGAATGAGTTAGATAGCCCCTTTGGCGGAGAAGATGCCCTCACCGTGGGAGATATCAATGACCCCGCCGAGCGGGAGCGACTCCGCGCCATTTCCCCTGTCTACCATGCGGAAAACTTCCGCGACCCGCTTCTCCTGTACTACGGCGGGAAAGACACCCTCATCCCCCCGCAGCATTCCATCCGCTTGGCAGAAGCCCTCCGCCGCGCCGGTAAAGAAGTCACCGTCCACACCCTCCCGGAGGAAGTCCACGGCTTCCTCCACCCCTGCCGCGAGCCCCAATTTTACGCCAACCACATCATCCCCTTCCTGAACCAACACCTCCGCCACAGCCAAACCACCCCACAGCCATGAATCCTGCCAACCTCAAATCGTTTTTCCGCCGGCTTCTCTTCCCACTCTTCCTCCTCCTCCTCTTTATCGCCGCCCTTGCCCTCGGCCACTATCTCCGTACCCCGGAACCCCACCCGCATGAGCACTCGCACCACTGCGACCACCCCCACTGCTGCCCGCATGGGCACGGGGAACAAGACCGGGAATAAAGGCGATATTCCCGTAGGAATACCGCCATACCGGAGTTTTTTAGCTTTTTTGTTGGATATGAGCTCTTTGCTGCGGAGTTTGTCCTTCTTTTTTATCCCGCAATGAGCGCATCAATTATCGATGAAATAACCCAAGAAGAAACTAAAAATAAAAGAAGGACTCCTATTGATTTTCCCCATGTGAAATTGAATTCTCGTTTTTGGGCAATGCAGAGGCCAATGAGGAGTACCAAGTAGAGTATCCCGGCGAAACCTTCTGATAAAAGCCCTATTAACTCAATAATTAAAGCATAAAAGGATAATCCATAGGCCATCGAGGAGGCAGCTTCCTTCACCCTGCTATTGTCATTTGCCAGTACGGATAGAGCGAAACGGTAGGGTAAATATGTAGTTAATGCGGTTAATATAACGGTGATGAACACAGTTCCTAAAAACTCATTTCCCGTTTTTGTGTAGGCTATTCCCGATGCTGCTACGGCTTTGCAGGATGTGAGCGCCACGCAGGAGGCCAGTAGGCAAAATAATGCTTTTTTCATGATATGCGCAGGTGATGAAGAAAGCCGATGACTTACTCCGATATCAGTATCCGTAGGGATTGTAATTTCGGTTGTTGTTATTTCTTATACTTCTTTGTAGTTTTAGTTTTTTTTGTTGTTTTTCTGAGTACTTGGAGACGCCGATTTTTGCTGCCCAGCAGCCTGCCCCTTTAAAGAATCCTCCGGCACCAATGGTTGTGCCTACAATGTTATGGTAGGCTGCCGCGCAGAGGTCTGAGCTGTAAAACGGGAAAAGAGCCAGCATGGTGAATGTGAACTTGAACATGATTGTAATGGTGTGATTCTTGGAAATTATGCGGAAGTGCGGAAGAAGGATGGCTGATTAACCTCCAAACAACTCAAAACAAACAACACGCGAGCATTAGAATGACAAAAATAATGAGTATTGTGATAATGACGCAGCTGCAACCGCCTGCTTCCTGCTGTTGTTTTTTTTGCTCTTCTTCCTGCACCTTTTGATTGCCCTTTAGTATATAGGCGAATCCCTTGATTAGACCGCTGATGCATATGATAGCAAGCCAAAAGAAACCTCCACCTCTTCCTCTATGCATATTGGCAGACAAGGCGTATATCAGAAATAGGATGCCTGATGCTGATGCAATGAGGTATCCGATACCTTTTGTAAAACCTTTTGCTCGGTCGGTGAGAGGATCATCCGGCGGAGTGGGCGGAGGGGGCGGAGGGGTGTTCATGCTTTGTTTTGTATTGTATGTTGGTGCTTAGAGTTGTTTGCGGCCAGGTTCACAGCCCCATGGTATCCACGCCTTCCCAGTTGGTGCAGGCAAAGGCGGCGATGCCGGGGTCTGTCTCGCAGAGGAGGACGGCGCCGCGCAGGCCGCGGCGGGAGATGATTTTGCTGCGCTCGGCGGCGGTGAGGGGGCCGGAGGAGGGGGATGCCACGAGCAGGGGCTCCATGCGGCCATCCTTGTGGCATATCATGCAGCGGTGGGGGGTGGTCTGCTCTGTGGTGATGGTGAGGCAGCCGGCGGCGTGGACTTCTGCCGGGGTGGGCCAGAAGAAGCCGCCCTTGTCCTCGTGGTTCTGGATGTCCGGGTAGCGGCAGTTGCGGCAGCGGTAGCCCAGTATCGGCCCGCGTAGTTCCTCTACGGCACCCACGGGGGTGGCTACCAATTGGCCGCCGGGCGTGCCGGTTACCCTCACCTCGGCTCGGTGGATGGCCTGGCGTATTTCTTGTAGCTGGTGACCGCCACAGTGGGGACAGAGGAAGGAGATAGTCATGGTTGCCGATTTCGTTTTGTAGACATATAAATATATCAAAACGTCTACTAAGTCAATCAAAATCTAACGATTTGGCAAGAGTTTTTGAATTTGTCGGAATATCGGCTTGCAAATGTGTGGTGATAATGCTATATTTGCCACCGTGGAAGCGCAGAATCAGGACGAACTGAAGCTGAATGTGAAGCTGTGGTTGAAGGCAAACAACTACAGCTACGCTTGGCTTGCTGAGAAATGCTATGTGACGGAGACGACGGTGCGCAATTGGATGGCGCGCAAAGTGATTCCTGCCGCCAAGGAGCATATTATCCGTGAGATGATGAAGGAGCTGCCGCTTTCGCTCCCCTCCCGTGTGCAGGTGACGGAGGAGACGCGTGTGACCCTCAGCCTGGATCCCGCCACTCGCAAGGTGCTGGAGAAAAAGGCTTTTGCACAGGGCAAGACGCTGGCAGAGTTCCTGGCAGATGAGGTTCCCCGCCTCGGCGAGTGAACTTTTCCCTCTTGTTTATCCCGGCCCGCTCTCGGCGGGCTTTTTGTTATCCCCCGTTGCCGTCCGCAGACACGCAGGAGCGGAAAATCCAGGGTGCTACTGTGGATTTCCCGCAAGCGTGTTTAGTTGTTTTGTCCTGAGTAGGTTATGAAGCGGATAAATTCCTGGTTCGGAGAAATAATTGACAAAGGGCGGGGTGACTGTTAGGATGACAACGGTAGGGTATATCAATTTTTGTATATGGACATCGTAGCATTACCTCCGCAGACGTATATCGGCAACTTCCGGATTCTGAAGGTGCTGGGGCAGGGTGGCTTTGGTATCACGTATGTGGCGTGGGATGCGAATTTGCAGCGCGCGGTGGTGCTGAAGGAGTGTTTCCCGGCGGATTTGTGCCGACGGGATGAGGACGGCGTGTTGCGGCCGCGCTCCCCGCATCTGGAGCCGCTGTACCGGCAGGCGATTGCGGATATGAAGCAGGAGGCCTGCACGCTGGCACAGCTGAATCATGAGCGGATTGTGCGGGTGTATGATACGTTCGAGATGCAGGGCGGTGTATTTTATGTGATGCCCTGGATGGAGGGTGGCACGCTGGCGGAGTATATGGAGGAAGAGGCGGCGGCGGGGCGTTTGCCGGATGCGGAGAAGGCGCTGGGCTGGCTGCTGGAGCTGCTGGAGGGGCTGGTGTATCTGCATGGCAAGGGGATTATTCACCGCGATATCAAGCCGTCCAATATCGTTTTTGATGAGGAGGGGCGCATTGCGCTCATTGATTTCGGCGCGGCGGTGTATTGCGCCTCGGAGTCTACCATTACGCAGGGGCAGTATTCGCACGGCTATGGTGCGCCGGAGCAGGTGACGGGGAAGGGGAAGCCCGGGCCGTGCACGGATTTGTACTCGCTGGCGGCCACGTGGTATGAGCTGCTGAGCGGCAGCGCACCGGAGCCATCGCTCAACCGTCTGCTGAAGGATGATCTGGTGCCGCTGCAGAGGCTGCTGAGCCGGCTGAAGTTTCCGCGCGGCAAGGCTCCCGCGCCGGAGATGGTGGAGTCTGTGATGCGTAATCTGCGGCTGCTGCCTGAGGATAGATGCGGGAGTGCCGCGCAGTGGCTGGAGTGGTTGCAGGCGTCTGTGGCACCGCCCACGCTGCGCTTTCGCCAGCTGAAGCGGTGGCTGCGGCGGCATGCCGTGGCGTGGAGCGGTTGGGTGCTTTGTGCGGTGGCTCTGGGCGCTCTGGGGGTGCATGTTGCACGGCAGGAATCGGTGGCACCGGTGGTGTCGGAGCAGGGGGCAACGCCTCCGCCTGCTCCGGTGGAATCGCTGACTTTTGAGGAGGTGTATGAGGAGTTTGCCCGGCAGAATGATTTGGAGTCGTTCAGCAAGGATATGCTGAGTTTCGGCACGCGTTTCAGAAATCTGCGGGATGAAACCCGCCGGGCGGCTCAGGCGCTGGTGCGCGAGGCGGCAGAGAAGATGGTCGGGATGTCTCCGAAGGAGCGCGAGGATTATGCCCATTCTACGGGTGAATTTTATAAAAAGGAATTGGCTCTGAGGAATGAGTATTATGAACAAAAAGGGAAGCTGATGTCGGAATATGGGAGGAAGAGCGACAGGCTGCGTTCTCTTTGTGAACGCCCGATGAACCATATTCAGGGCTTGACTCCGGCTCACATGGTGCATCTTCCGGCGCTGGCGGAGAAGCTGCGGGTGGAGCTGCTGGACCCGGTGGAGAAAAGTCTGTCAAAATACGACTACCACTTTGAGGAACTGAATGGGGTTTCCACCAAAATAATGAAAGGCACGCTCCGCGCGGAATAAAGAACGCGCTGCGCTCGGGTGAAGAAGCCGCTGCGCGGCTGTGAAGAACTCGCTGCGCTCGGGAGAAGAAGCAGCTGAGCGGCTGTGAAGAACTCGCGGCGTTCGGGTGAAGAAGCCGCTGCGCGGCTGTGAAGAACTCGCTGCGCTCGGGTGAAGAAGCCGCTGCGCGGCTATGAAGAACGAGC